>JBDLIN010000026.1:0-26366 GCA_039714835.1 Bacteroidota bacterium
TGATATACGTCAGGCACTTTATTATTTAGGAGAGATCACCGGTGAGATCACTTCTGATGATCTTTTGGGTAATATATTTGCTAATTTTTGTATCGGTAAGTAGATTATAATTTTATTTAGTTTCATTTATTATTATTTACTTGTTTATTAAATATTTAAGAAAATAAAAATACTTTTAATATTACTTTCTTACTATTATTTTCGTAACTTTATTACATCATTTTTACAACTTTTAGCAATTTTTATATAAAAGGTGTAAAAATTACATCTTAATACATATAAGTTATGAAAATAAGCCTAAAGAAAAGAAAACTTAAGAACGGTCGTATCAGCCTATACATTGAATATTACAATGGGTATCATATTGACACTAATGGTAAAAAGAAGCATAACAGGAATTTTGAATACCTAAAACTCTATTTGTATGAAAATCCTGTAACTAAAACTCAAAAAGATGAGAACAAGGAGAATATGTCACTTGCTCAAAATATACTTACTATAAAACAGGCTGAATATATCAAAGGAAAATTCAAAATCAAGGATAATCAAAAAGGTGAAGTGCTTTTTCTTGATTATTATAATAAACTTAAAGAAGAACGGTATGAGAGTAAAGGAAATTATGATAACTGGGATGCCGCTCTTAAACATATCGAAAGATATTGTCCTCCCCTTTTAAAGTTAAAAGATGTCGATGAAAATTTTGTGAAAGGGTTTAAAAAATATTTACATACCCAGGCTAAAACAAAAAGTAATACTCCCCTATCTCAAAATTCTAAATACACCTATTTCAATAAGTTTAGAGCTGCTTTAAGGGAAGCTTTTAATGATAAATATATTGATGAAAATGTCATAAGGTTAGTAAAAGGTTTCAAAATGGCTGAATCAAAGAGGGAATATTTAACTCATTCTGAACTACATGCTTTAACCAATACATACTGTAAATATCCTGTATTAAAAAATGCATTCATTTTTAGTTGTCTTACAGGTTTGAGATGGAGTGATGTTAATAAATTAACCTGGTCAGAAGTTAGGGATGAGGATGAAAGTATCAGAATCTTTTTTAGACAACAAAAGACCGGCGGGTTGGAATATATGTACATTTCTGAACAAGCAAGAAAAATATTAGGAGAAAGAAAAAGAGAAAGTGACAGGGTATTTATGGGACTAAAATATGGTGCTCAATATAATACTGAGATTCTACGATGGTGTATGCGTGCAGGAATTACAAAACACATCACTTTTCATAGTGCAAGACATACTAATGCTGTCTTATTATTAGAAAATGGAGCGGATATTTATACTGTATCAAAACTTCTTGGACATAAAGAAATAAGAACTACAGAGATCTATGCAAAAATAATTGATGTAAAAATGAAAGAAGCTGCTAATTTAATTCCGCAGTTAACCAACATCTAATGATTAAGAGGCAAATACTTATTAACAATTTTTATTACAACTTGAAAAGCATATGTTGATATAATTTATTTTATATCCTAAACGAACCAAATTTTCGTAATCTTAATTGATTTATACTAGTTTATAATCTATTCTGTCTCAATGGTGTGTGAATAACTTTAAAGCTGCTTTCCCAAGCATCATCTGAATATCTTCCTACTTTTACCTTAAGAATTCTACAAAGGAAAACAAGAGCGCTTTTGTTCATCTATTCACCTTAAACAAATGATAAATGGACAAAATATTTATTGACGAACGATTAGATCGTATTGAAAAACTATTGACCTATAACAAAGAAGTTCTGACTTTCGATGAAGCATGTGATTATACCGGTTTAACAAGAAGTTATCTATACAAGTTAACTGCTTCAAGAAAAATACCCCACTGCAAACCCAACGGTAAAATGATCTACTTTGAAAAGAAGAAGTTAAATGATTGGTTGCTTCAAAACCAGGTAAAGACTGAAGAGGAGATCGAAGCTGAAGCTGTAGCTTATACTTTTAAAAATCGTAGAAATGGTCGATAAAAGTAATAAACTTTATACCGTAAAAGATCCTAAGAAGAAAACTATCTATGATTATACCGGTGAGTATCTGTTTGAAAAATATGATATTTTCTATAATGAGATATCACATGATTTCCAGATATCTCTTAAGAGTAATAAAGAATGGCAGTATCTTAATCTTAATTCTTTAATCATAGAACTGGCGAAAGCCGGAGTAGATATTACTACTGCTAAACTCGAAATCTTAATTAAATCGGAGCTGATCAAAAGATACAATCCCATTGAGGAATATTTTCAATCTCTTCCAAAGTGGGATGGTATAGATCACATTTCCAAACTTGCTTCTTATGTTCCTACTTACGATGATGAAGCTTTTGTATATCATTTAAAGAAATGGCTGGTAAGAGCCATCTTATGTGCCTTGGATCCAAATTACTTCAACAAGCAGGCTTTTATCATAAGCCATAAAGGACAAAGCTCCGGTAAATCTACCTGGTGCCGGTTTCTTTGTCCTCCCCGATTGAAGGAATATATGGCAGAGGATATCAGTAATGATAAAGATGCAAGGATTCAACTCTGTAGGAACTTCCTTTACAATCTGGATGAACTGGCAGTACTATCTAAAAAAGATGTAAATGCTTTAAAGGCATTTTTCTCAAAAACCTTTATCAATGAAAGATTACCATATGACAGGAAGAATACAACGCTACCCAGAATATGTTCTTTTATGGGATCAACCAATATGTCTTCATTTTTGAATGATGAGACAGGTTCTGTAAGATGGCTATGTTTTGAATTAAGAGATAAAATTGACTTCGCTTACTCAAAGGAAATAGATATCAATAAAGTCTGGAACCAAGCCTATCATTTAGCTTATACAAACAAAGATTTTAACCCGGAATTATCTCTTCAGGATATTAAAGAGAATGAAGAAAGGAATAAAAAGTTTACAAGATTAACAACCGAACAAGAACTGATTGCCAAATATTATGAAAAGTCAGATAATATGGATGACTTTGTTACAGCAACAGATGTGATGATCTCACTGTCCAGCCTGAATGTTAGATTGAATCAGATAAATATCGGTAAAGCTCTTTCCAGCTTAAACTTTCAAAGGGTGAAACATTCTGAAAGACAGGTATACGGATATTTGGCAAAATCATCATTTGATCAAACCCCCTGGGAAATTGAATATCCTATAAAAAAGTAAAATTTAAGTTACCTGGTTACCTAAACCTTTATAAACTATGATGAACACTGAGAAACTATTAGGTAAGATATATAAATACTATCCTACCTCTATCATACCTAAGTTACCTATTAGGTAAGTAAGGTAAGTTGTTTTTCATCTCTTTATTGATCTTAACTCCTGTAAATCAATACTTAGGTAAGAAGGTAAGTTAAAATCAAATAAATAAAACATTTAGCCGATGAAAAGAAAGAAAATGAATTGTGAAATAGCCCGAAAGATTTGCATCGTGCAGGCACTTTCAAAATCCGGGCACTTTCCCAAAAAGGAATCGGAAAAAAAAGCTTGGTTTCTAAGTCCTTTCAGGTCAGAAACAGAAGCCTCTTTTAAAGTAGATAAAATAAAAAACTGCTGGTATGACCATGGAATAGGAAAAGGTGGAAATATCATAGATCTTTTCTGTATGTTATACAGTTGCTCTGTAAAAGAAGCCCTAGAAATATTAAATAAAAGTCAACCTATTTTTTCTTTTCATCAGCAGCCAGTTTTAGAAGGGGATATTGAAAGGAAGAAAGATGTTATTACAATATTAAAGATCAAAGACATCATACATCCGGCTTTGATCGAATATTTACATTCAAGAAAAATATCTATTAAAGCAGCTAAACGATATTGCAAAGAGGTCTGGTATAAATTTAAAGGCAAAACCTATTTTGCTATCGGACTTAAAAATCAATCAGGTGGATGGGAACTAAGAAACAAGTATTTTAAGAATTCCACTTCTCCAAAAAACATCACCCATATTCAAAATAGAAGCAATCAATTAATCATTACCGAAGGTATGTTTGACTTACTTTCCATAGTCACTTATCATCAAAAATTAAAATATGTAAATGATAATATGGAAACTGATTTTCTCATCTTAAACTCTACAGCTTTTTTTGATAAAGCCATAGAGATTATTCCAACTTATAAGCATATTGAATTGTATTTGGACAATGATAATACCGGAAATAGAATTACCCAAAAGTTTCTAGAAGTAACTAAAAACTGTATTGATAAATCAAGTTTATATAAAGAATTTAAAGATATCAACCAATGGTTGGTTTCCAAGGAAGAACTATCCGTCTGAGTAAGAATTCAAGATGTGTCTTTGTTGCCACAAAGACGATCTTGCTTTACTCCCGATGGTCGCAAAGGCGTAAAAAATGAAAACCTATTTTATAAAATTTCGATGCACTCTTTACGAGAAAAAGCTTTTAAAGATAAAGGCTAAAAGAGCGGGTATTTCCCTAAGTGAATTTTGCAGAAGAGCAGCTTTTGAAGATAGGATCATTGAAAGATTAACAGAAGAACAAATAGATATCTATAAAATGCTTGTAAAGTACCATAACAACTTTAAACTTATCGGGAACATGTTTCGAAAGCGAGATCCCAAACTTTCAGATGAAGTAACCCGATTAGCAGATGAAATAAAAACACATCTTAACAATTTTAAAAAATGATAGGCAAAGGAAAATCCATATCACACACAATGGCCTCCATGCTATATGGCTGGAACCAGGAAAAGGAAGCCGAAGTTGTACATTCACAATATCTGGCAGGAGATAATCCAAAAGAGATAACAAATGAATTTAAGATCACTCAAGATCTTAATGATAATTGTAAAAGAAATACGATGAGTTTTGTAATAAGTCCGACCATAGAAGACGGCCAAAGATTAGCAAAACAAGATCTCGAGGAAATCACCCAACGATTTATCAAGAAAATGGAAATTGGAGAGCGACAAGCCATAGCCTTTGTACATAGGGATAAACAACATACACATATCCATTTATATGCTAATAGAATCGACTTTAACGGAAAAGCCTATAAAGACAACTTTATCGGAAAAAGAAGTCAACAGGCAGCTGAAAAAGTTGCTGAATCTATGGGCTTAACAACAGTAAGAGAGATTCAAAAGGAAAAATCATTAGAGTTAAAGAATATCAGATTAGAGATGAAGCAGATCCATCTGAGAATCATGAATGAAATAAAACCAAAAAGCTTTGATCATTACATAAACCTGATGAAAAATGAAAATGTAAAAGTCATCCCAACGATCAATAAATCTAATAAGTTACAAGGGTTTAGATTTGAGTATAAGGATCACAACCTTAAAGGAAGTGAAGTGCACAGGTCTATGTCAGGGGGAAAGATCGGATTACAAATTTCGAACCACAATAGCATAGGTTTGAAAATAGATAAGGACAATCAAATAAAGTTATTAGGCAAAACTACAGAGTTAAGCCCTAACATAGTTGCTGCACTTACAAAAAAAGCAATTAAGCTAACAATTAAAAAATCTCTGGATATAGGAATAGGATATTAAGATTATGGCAAAATTAGAAGAAATAGCAGAATTATTGACAGAAGAGATCAACGATTTTAATCAGTCGATAAAAAGGCTTGAAGAGCTGACTGAAAAGATCAACCACTTCAAATTTCAATCGGATATTTCAAATATCAAGTACGATATTGATGAGCTAAAAAGAAAACTGGAATTTCATTCAAATTTTCAAAACAAAAAAATGGAAGAAATTTCTAAAAAGGTTTCAAGGGCTAGAATTTTTCCTAATTGGTTAATTGTTTTATATTTTGTATTGATGATTGTTTTTGGAGTAATTACAGTTTATTTGATTTTTATTATATAGAAGTTTAAAATATTAAAAAAAAGGATTCAACTCTAAGTAAGCTGAACCCAATTAAAAAAATTTAAACACTAAAATGGACAGTACAGTACTTTAAAGGTAAATCATTAAGTTGCATCTAGCCATTCTTGCACAGTCCATCCTGTTTTAGCTTTGTGTATGCAGTCTAAATATATCAAGTAAGCATTAAGATAAGTAGAACTTTCACCATTCATATTTTGAACAAAATCACTTCTATATTTGATCATATTATAGTATGTGGGTACTTGATCAACAACATTGAATAAAGGATAAGGCTTCAATTTTGCATATCCATCATCTATTGTGGATTTTAAAGATGTTATTTGACCAAAAGCATCCATGTCTACTGTAGTCACTACCTTTAAGGGATCAACATGAAAAATATCATGATCAGAATTATATTCACCTTTATAATTATCAGAACTGTATTGTTCTATATTAACACCATTAATAGTCCACCCATTTGATTCTTCAGGTTTAAGATTAGAACTTATCCATGACATATCAGGTTCTGGAGGATTGACAGTATTAATAAAATCCGTAGCACAAGAAATTAATTGTCTTTTAGCATAAAAATCACTTTTATCAGTTTCTACACGATTTTGATATATTTGGGAATTATCAATATTACCGGGTTCCTGGCTAATATCAATGGTTTCTTGCTCGCAAGAAAAAAACAAGAATGAAATAAAAAAAATTGTAACTAAAAATAATGAGTTTTTCATAATAATAGAGTTTAAACATTTGTATATTATTTATTTAACACTAAAATAAATATTAATTTTAAATTTGTGTTACGGTTTGAACCGTAATTTTATTCATTAAAAAAACGGATTTCTAAAAAGATTACAGAAGCGACAACCTTTCCTAATTGGTTTTGGTTTTGTATTGACGGTTGTTTTTATCCCATCAAATGCTCCAAACGAAACTTTAAGATTACATTAGAAAAAAAATAAGTTTAGCTATATAAATCATTAGAATAAAACAAATGACAAAAAATAATAATGATAAAATCATAAATAATATTTGTTTTGACCTTGATTGATTTTTGCAATAATTTGCTAAATATTCCATATCAATTTTTCTTCTTAAGAGTTTATCAAGATAAAATCTAAGTATCAATACATGAATTCCAATAATTAGAGCCCCAAGTAAGGGTATCTTTAAACCAACTCCTCCAAATAAACCAATAAATATACCTGAAGATATAAATGATATTTCAAAACCAATAATATTTATAAGGCCCTTTTCAGGAAAAAATTTATTTCCAATTTTTTGACCACAATAATTTATTTTTATATATATATCTATAAAATTAATCATATAAACCTGTATTAATTTCTCCAAAATTCTGATCTATTGTTTCACTAAAACCAAATGCTAAATCTAATAAACCATATGTAATAGTAACTGGTGCTATCACTGGGAAAGCAAAAGTTGCAGAAAATAAAATACTATTAACAACCGTCGACGATTTAATATTTCCATCATCTAGTATATCATATGCTATTACTGCCACAGTTAGAGCATTTCCTACCTTACCTACTTTATTTAACTTTTGAGCTATATTTTTATTAAATAATGCATTTTTTGATAACCGATTTAAATCTTTATTATTAAAATTACCTATCTTACCATTATACTGTTTATATCTTCCATTCTTTAACCATTTTCCACCTAAATATCCAGTAACATTTGAAATGTTTACAGCATAATTTATAACCCCATTATCTTCGTTCTCAGCATACCAACTTCTATTCATAATATTATGATAGGCTTCCACACTAGCATTTTGGATACTTTGCTGGTTTCCAAACATTATACTTACTGAAGGTATTACTGAAGTATATGTTATATCTAAATCTGGATTTGATAAGCTTGGAAACATCTGGCTGGTAGTATAACCACCTCCTGTTGGTGCTTCACCCCAAGCAGCATCATACCAACTTGACCATGTTCCTGTTCCTGAGTCATAGTTAGAAGTAAGCCCTCGATAATAACCATCTCCATCTTCACTAGGGTACCACATTGTACTAGCATCACTGGGGCTTCGTCTTAACATATCACCCCAATCAGGCCAAGATTGTTCAGTTAATCCTGTCGGATCACTCCAATAAACAGGGTTATTATAAGCAAACCTGTATGGTGTTATTGAAGGAGCCAATTCAGACAACCTGTCAATTGCATTAAATCTTCCAAGTGAAGCATCATATTGCCTAAAAGTCATCTCAGTAACGTTTAATCCTAAACCTTTTTCAGTTTCTTGCCCATTGTATTGAAATTTAGAAGCCGTACCATTTCCAAAAGAACTTACAATATCATTATATCCCTGATGTTCAAGCCCAAAAGGGTAATAATTTGATTCTTTAATAATTTCATTTTCGTCCGGTATTCCATCACCATCATTATCAGATTTGTATTCCACGTCTATATGTCCGTCTCCATCTCCGTCACTATAAGCTAAACGAATGTTGCCCAAGTGATCTTTAAACTGGTAAACATAATTATAGTGAGTACTTTCATTACTTACATAACCTTCCGAAGTTTTAAAAAACTGTAAATCATTATTCAGGTAAACATAATTGCCTGCATATTCAGTAGTTGTCACAGAACCTCCATCAGTAATTCTTTTCTTTATTTTAATTCCCGATGCGGTGTAAAAGTATTCAATTTTGTTTGTACTTCCAAAGTTTATTTCTGTTGGTAAGCTTAGGTAATTATAGGTAATATTTGTAATCCCTTTATTGGTATCACTTGTCATATTGCCGTTTTCATCATAAGTATAATCACTAGCTATATCATTAGCAGTATTTAAAGCATCATCTTTAAAACCATAGCTATCTATTGAAGCTTCATCAGCAACTTTCAAAAGTTTATTACCATTATCATAACTATAGGTTAGATCGTCCATTACACCAAAGGAATCAGCATCGTTATTTTGATGTCCTTTTCTTTTTAAACTTTTTATATTTCCGTTTTTATCATAACTAACAAATTCTAAATTATAATTCCCTGTATTATCTGTAGCAGAAACTATTCTATTCATTGCATCAAATGAGTAAACATAATTATCGCTAACAGGTTGTGGATTAAAAGGATTATTTAGTGATTTTGTTTTCCAATGTGTTTCACTAATATTTCCATTGTATAATGCAACACCTGTATCAGGATCATTGTAATTTAATTTAAAAGCAAATAAATCATCACTGCCAAGATTGTTTACATCGTTTATTTCTTTAAGCCAACCTCTAATATTATAAGTATAATCCACTACTTGTAATTCACCTGTCTGATCTTTATCATGCCCTACCTTTTTACGGATAAGCTGGCCAAGGTCGTCATATTCATTTTTCGCCAATACTTCTTCTTTCTGGCCGTTAACATTATGTGTGTGTTCAGTTAATTTTCCTGAATGGTCATAAGAGAATTTCTCAACAACTAAAATATCATTCTCTCCTGCTTTCTTATGAGTAGATTTGGTTTCCAAAGCCTTACCGACAAAGTCTAACTTTATTTCAACTAAATCTATCGTACCAATGTAATCATTTTTACTATATACATATATTGGTCTTTGGTGATTGTCGTAATAAACAACATTGGTAATCCAATCATCAGTAGTTAATACTCTTGTCTTTTTACCTACAGAAAATCCTTTAGTTCTAGTTGTTGGATATGTTCCATATACCAATTGGTTATTGATATTTGGATCAAAAGATCCATTTAAATCAAAACTATAATCATCATAATAATTTACTGTCAATATATCACTTGCAGATACTGCTTGAGGATATGCATTGTTTGAATAAAAATGAAAAACACTTCCTCGTCCTTCAAAAAGGATAGATTGATTATTAACTGCTGTTTGAATGGTATTTCTTGAATCATTAGTCTTAAAAATCCCTGTATAGACTACTCTCTCAAAAACATCATATTTTATAAAGGACCATTCATCGGTAGTTAGAACTGGGTTGTTAATTTTCCTCTGATTAGCATTTTGAGTTAAGATTGGCCTGTTTAGTTTATCATAAACTATATATTCCCAGTCTTTACCCGGAACTTTCTTTTCTATTAACCTATTCTTATTATCATACTTATACTGATAACATAAATCATCTAATTTAGTTGTTGTTATTAATTCAGTATGTGGTTCTGCTTTTGGGGGCAATATAAAGGTTAGATTTCCGTATAAATCATAGACATAGTACGTATCATGTGCTTCTGATGATCCGTCTACATCAGCATAAGTCCTTTTTAATACAACTCTTCCTTTTTGATCTTTAAACTCTTCCGTTGTATGATTCGTACCTGAAACATGGTTTTCATCTTTAACAATTGTTTTATAAAGAGTTTTTGTTGTATGGTAATCACTGATATTTCCTGTTAAGTTAGGTGTATAATCAGTAGCTAAGTTTACAGAATACAACCTAACTTCATTTGTTGCATTGGTTTTGTAGTCAAATTCTATTTCATGACCATTACCCATTTTCCAATCTTCTCCAGGGGCGGCTTGTTTTAAAACAAGATTTAAAGGTGAGCCATCAAATTGTGATTGAGAATATGGATTTGGTGTTTGTGATACTGTCCATTCCTCATCATATTTTGAATTATAAAAATTATTAATATTTGTTTCGCTTAAAGAATTAAACTCTCCATCATTTAATGAATTTGATATTGGTAAATAATCTTTTACAACTCTGCCAAATTCATCGTAATTCATATATTTTATAATATCCGTGTCATTGTTTAGGGCATCTTTTCCACCCTGTCTAACAGCTATTGTTTGAACTGGCCTTCCTAAACCGTCTAAATATTGTATTGTTTCAATTTTATCGTCATCACCTGCTTGATCTACTATATCTTTTAAATATGCTTTTTTATAGACAGTTTTATGTGTATAATTATGGGTCGTTGAAGGTAAAACCTGTGTTTGTTGAGCTACTCCTAAAAATGGTATAATTATACTAAAGAAAAATATTATTTTTTTCATACTATTTTGTTTTCTTTTTTAAAAATTTAAGATTGAGTTTGTGATTTATTATTTAGGTAAGCCTCCACTACATCCAAACATAATAAGCATCAGATCCGTCCTAGTTACTTTTTCACTGGTTACCATATCGGTAACTTCACATTGTATCTCAAACTCATCACAATCATCAGAAACAACCGTTGCATTTATTGAAGAAGCAGTACCATTAGATAAGGTTACTGTTTGTTGCATATTTGATTTTGTCCATTTGTAATTGTAGCTTCCAGATCCTCCTGAAACACTAATACTGTAATTCACAACATCTCCTACAGATACCGTATAATCACTTGCTATTATATTCCCTACTGATAAAGCAGGAAAACTTTGTGTTACTCCTACTTGTTTTGAAAAAGTTAAGCTCTTTAAAGATTGGACATCCGTAACAACACAGGTTGCCGTTACAGTAGGGACATGACTTGACAAAGCTTCAAATGTTATTTGATTTGAATTCGGGAGGTTACTTACTCCGGGAACTGTCCATTCGTAAGTGAAGTTACCAGAACCGCCGTTAATAGTTGCAGTTATCTCAATCTCATCGCCTGCATTAACTGATGATGGAGCAGCAACAACACCAATGGTTAAATCTTCTAATGCATAATTATATTGATATCCTTCTAATACTTCTTTATCTTCATTTTGTATAAAAAGTAATCTATTAAAATTGTCATATTCATAAAATGATGTATATCCTGAAGGATCTGTATTACTGGTAATACCAATTAAAGGATCATAAGTGTATGATGTAATTTGAGTACCGGTTAAAATATTTCTTACATTTTGAAAATAATCTCTTAAATCCTGTTCAGTTGTACTACCTCCTTCTTCAGGAGGGAATACTGTTGCATTAAAAAAGTTGAAAATATTTGAATATATTGCATTACTTATTGTTGCAATTATTTGACTGTTATTATATCCCCAAATATTAACTACATGAATACCATTCTCTTTTGAAATTTCTAATGGATTTCCCCAAGTACTGTAATCGTGGTAAATAATTTTATCATCTAATGATTCGGTTCCTTTAGCTACCTGATAAGTTTCTTGTTCAATAATATCACCGGTTCCCTTGTAATTTACTTTCCAATTTTTATAATTTACACGCTGTATGGTCTTTAAAACATCATCTTCATATGTTTCTATCTGAATTGGTGTAGAAATACGATGCTGCCCACCTTTCTTTAAACTGTTAATTGAACTTAATTGATTATCTGAGATTTGAGGAAGTCCAGAAAGTGATGATTTATAAATAATATCATCTGGATATATAACCTTGGTCATTGATTCAATACCCTTACTATCTGTTGTTTTTTTTCTTGTTAATTGGAAATGATCATCATTGTCATAATAATAGTTTGTAGTTAATGTAACAGGACTCAAGCCATTTACATCATAATTATTTTGGGTTGATGATTCTAAATAATGTCGTTGGGATTTTAAAAAATACTTTGTAATACAATAATTATCAACTTGTTCTATTAGGTCTTCTTTCCTTTTTCTAACATTATAAACTTTCATCTCTTTATCCAAAGTTTCATCATGTCCATATGTATTAATTAGTTCTTTTAAAATTACAAACTGGGCATCTACTTTTTTAAATACTTTCTCTTCAAGAACATTTCCGTTACCAAATACATTTGTGTTTGGAGAACCGGGTATATATTCATTTAGCATTGATATAGGTAATATTGGTAGTTGAATATCATATTTTGTAGCAATTCCACCGTTTTCAAAGTTTGCCCCATATCCTTCAATTACTGAAGAATAACCAATATGGTAACCATGTGATAAATACAATGAAAAGTTTGTACTTGATAATAATGAATATGATATGCCAGAATCATCTTCGTAATAAGACAAAGCTGATTGAGGATTTATAGCAATTCCTGAAGAGCTTCCGAAATTTTCAAGTGTATTATAGTAATATGTTTTAACTTCGTCTACACCGTTTCTTTCATTTGAAATAATCTTTTGAACCCTAACTCCTCCCACTTTGTCATTATTACTATCTCTATGGGATTCATAAAAGTATTCTTTATATCCACCTGTTGGGAATATTATTTTATTCAATATTCCCTTTGCTCCATATACTTCATTTGCTGTTCGATCACTACTTAGAGATTCCGAAAATTGAGGGTAACCCGTTGTCGAAACTAAGTGAGTATTAGTAGAAGCACCATTAAAATACCCCCAAAAGTCTTGAGCATATGATAGCCTTGGTGGTAATTGATCAGGGCTATTATAACTAAATGTATAGGGCTGCTTTAAATAACCATTTCTCCCGCTTTCTACCAATTCAGTCAGGAATAACCTCTTCTCATCTGTTGGATCAATGGTAATATCAGTATTTTTATATGATAAATCTGTGCCATATAGAGTGTATTTAAGTTCAAATTCTTTTTGCTTGACATTATCTTCATCATACAAAGAAATCTTATCTAACTTCTTATTTTCATTTCCGTCAGAATAAACAAACTGGACTTTGCCAAAACCTGTTGCACTTATTTCTGTTAATAGTGAAGTTTGAGCATCTACAACTGTTCTATAAGTACACTCAATTGGATTATATTGATGCTGCTCAGTATAAATTTGATTCAAACCTGAATAATATCTATAAGAATCCCTATCATAAGACAGATTTATTTCTTCACCTGTATGATGTGTGATCTTGGTCAGGCACCATGCTGTCTGCCCAGGTAATGATGGAGGTGTGTGCGTAGTACCACATCCTCCGGATGAATTCGTTCTATCAACTGTATATTCACTTGCATTTCCACCACCAAACCAGTAGACAATTCCTTGAGGGTCGATAACCTTAAAAACAGGTGTTGTATTTGTGGGTTCATTATCTAATGAAGAATAAATTTCAATTTTTAATGGTGAAGGGTTTAATAATACAGGATCCATATTATCGTCCAAATAAAATACCCCTGAATATCCGTTAAAATTGAAAGAATAAATATCTGGCTGGGTATCTCTAAGATAAGAAGTCGTAGCTGTCCCTAAAAAACTAAGCATCTCAGCTGAATAAATTCCTGTATCAGGAATAGAGAGGCGCTGTGTTTCATCAGGTTCATCATAAATCATGCGAGTAATTACCCCTCCGGAATTTAAATTCCACCCTAATCCAACTGTTGAAGCTAGTTCATCAACAAGTACTCCGTTGGAACTATAACCTAAACTTATAGGTATATTTAATTTCCTACTTGTAAAATTTAAGATTGGAATATTAACATTTGCAGTCCCTGTAAACTTTCCTATGGAAATCAAACCTTGTCTGCTTAGTGAATATGCATTTGGAGATGGATTATTAAAAGAGGGTAAATTATAACTCTCATATTGCCCAAATCCAAAAAAATTTACACTTAAGATAATACTCAGTAAAAGCAATTTGTTTCTCATCAAAATAATGTTTAAATTTTTTAAAATAATTTTAATGGGACTAAACTAAAAAGGCTTTTTGGATTTTTATTACGGTTTAGACCGTAAAATATTTTGTATGTAGATTTTTGAATATTTCAGCAAGTCAAGCACACCAACGCTTTGAAATACTAATAGTTAATTTTTTAGTGTTTAAACCCTATAAGAAGAATTTCAACTACAACCTCGATACTGTTAAAATCTCATCAATAAGCTTTAACATTTTTTTCCTGCTTTTAAAAGAAGGTTTCGGCAGATAAAGAGAAAATTATATCGTTTTTTAATCTTCAAGTTAAATTCATTCCAAAAAGAAAAGAGAAAACAAAGTTAAGCACTGTCGTGCTTGATATACTTGCTTTCTCTTTTCTTTTTTTGAGACTTTTTTAGTTTCTCTTTTGGGAAAAAGTTTATTTGGTTATGTTAACAACTCAATTTTCTCAAATCATTATTGAAGGAGCAGCAAATTAACTTTCATAATAAAATTTAAACTGCCCTAAAAAAATATTATTACAACAGCTAAAATTCTGATATTCCTCTTAAAAGAAGTAAAGTTGAAATGGTATTAATGTAAAAAATTGTAAAGACCATTTGTAAACAACAACAACCAACGGTAAGTTGATCAACCCGGTTTTGTATTCGATCATATCAAAAAATCATATCCCAGAAAAGAAAATTATTCAAAGTATGATCAACCAAATTTTTAAAAGCATATACCCAAATCATGCCCGATCAATCATATTTTATGATAATCAGAGTAAAAGTGAAATAGTGAGGTGTAATGTGTAACATTTTTATTCATCTGTAACAAATATTATTCACCTACTTAAATTAATTATCTACATTTAGCTACAAAATATAATATCAATTTGATGTTGCGTAAAAACTAGTTACAATTACAAAAAATGATTGAATGGATAAATAATACTTTTGGAATTAATAATGATATCTCTGTTCCGATCTTAATTTCACTGATAGTCTTTATTGTTGGAGGTTTATCAACTTATAGTTTCAACAAACTTAAAGAGCTTATAAGCAGATTAAGAACTCGAAAAATATTTTATTCATTATTACAAGAAGTTATAATTAATCTAAAAGTAAAAGAAAAACATACATCTAAATTTTATCCCGAAATCAAACCAGAAAACGAAGGTGGATGGTATTTGCCTTATACTACTATAAGTTATCTTGAAACCTTTTTTGAACTGGATTTTAATGATATTTACTTATCGTTTAGAAAAAGGTTTTATTGGAAGTTTTATTCAAAAAAACTAAATTATCATGCTTTTAATCGAATATGGTCAATATTGAGAAATTTAAGATTTTTTGAAGAAAAAATAGAGCAAGATTTGGAGAAAATGGTTAGCAGGTTTGATATTTTTCATAAAGAATACGGAGTTAAAATTGAGGAGTATAGAAAATACCACGATGACTTAAGTAGAAAAATGGAAGGAAAAAAATTTTCGAAATCAGAAAAACAATTATACAACTATATAAATGCTCAAGATAAAATATGGTTCAAATGGCAACAATTGGATGAGAAAAAAAGAACTTTATATTTCATTACTTACAATCAATTGGTAAAACCCATATTAGAGTTAAATAGAAAGAATTATAATTTACCAATCACCCAAGAAGCAGATGACTTATTACTAGCTTGTACTAATCAATATATAGAAATGGAAACTACTCTGAAAATTTACCAAGAAATATTTAAACAATACTTTAGAACATATAGAGAAGCACGCATTATATTGAAAAAATGTCTTGAAATAATAAATTAATTATGACTAATAATAGATAAAATGCTTTTAGTGGATTTTATCAAAATTGTAAATATGGGATACCACAGTGACTTAGATATCGATTTTAGAGAGGCGGAGAAAAACCCTTTTATAGCTGATGTTCTTGGAATTTCATACGAGGAACTTCTATTACTAAAATATAAATTCCGAACAGATACTCGCAATAAAATTTATCATATCGAATTTGACAAAGATTCTCCTAAAGAAGTATTATCTAAAATCGATAGGCTAGAGGATGGATTCTTTGCTCGTATTGAACCTTATGAACTAAATGTGGATCAATATTATCAAAGAGAATATGAATCTTTTTCAGGGAATGATAAGCACTTAGAAAAATTTCAGTTAGAGATTGAAAATTTAAAGTCATTAAGCGAATTAGAGATTGAGTCAAAAAACCTAAGTGAAGTCCTAAATCGACAAATATGTATTGGTGTGATCGGCACTATGGAAACATTCTTATCTGAAGTATTCATTAATCACACCATGAATAACCCTGTCTATTTTCAAAAATTTATTGAATCTCACCCCGAATTCAAAAAGAGAAAATTTGAATTAAGAGATATTTTTCAGGAACGTAATAAAATTGAAGAGACTGCTAAAAGAGTAATGCTTGACACAATATATCATAACCTACCAACAGTTAGTAAAATGTATAATTCTACATTTAGTATTAAGTTCCCGAATATATCTGAGGTTTACGAATATGTAATAATGCGTCATGATTTAGTCCATAGGAACGGAATGACTAAAGAAGGACAAATAGTAGAAACAAATAAAACTGCAATCAAGGATTTAATTGATTGTATTTCTCAATTTGTTTCTGAAATAGCGCAGGAATTAAAATTAAAATAAACTTTTACTAACAATATTTATCATCAATTAAAAATAAAAATTGAAAACAATCACATATTTTATTGGAGCCGGGGCAAGTTATCATAGTCTACCATTAATTAAAACAATGGGAATACGAATGAAAGCTTTTAGTAATTTCTTAAAACTCAAGAGAGACAATGGAGAAATAAGAAAAGAAATAATCCAACCTTTCATTACTGAACTTGACAAATTGCTTGAACAAGAAAAAGAAAGTACATCAATAGATGCTTATGCTAAAGAATTAACCAATAGCAATAAGAAAATTGAATTACATAGACTAAAAATGGTTTTAGGTAGTTATATAATTTTTGAACAATTAATAAAACCTAAAGATTTGGTCTTTTATGAAGATGATGGCAAAACAAAAGTAGCTACTGAAATTCAAGAAATGCTTATAAACCCTTTAGACAAAAGATACAGAACTTTTTGGGCTGATTATATTAATGGTCACGATACACCTCCTTCTTCAAATATCAAAATAATCTCTTGGAATTATGATATGCAATTTGAATTTTCATTTTCAAAATTCAAAAATTACAATCTAGAACTAACTCAACAAGAAATTCAAGTATTTCCAGCAAAATTAAAAACAATTGATAAAAATAAATTCTGCCTTTTAAAAATAAATGGAACAGCTGGACTTTTCAAAGAAGGAAATTTAAATGAACTTGAGAATCAATTTGACTTAAAAGATCATCACTTAGATAATTATAATATTGAAATACTACTTGAACAATTTAATAGCAATTACAGAAGAGTTTCTAGTAGTCCTGTTTTCTCTTTTGCCTGGGAAAATAATTCTATCGTTCGAGAAACAAGAAAAATTGCTAAAGAATTATTAAAAAAAACAGATGTTTTAATAATAATTGGTTACTCATTCCCTTCTTTTAATAAATTAATTGACAGAGATTTATTTGAAAATATTGACAATTTAAAAAAAGTGTATTTTCAAGCACCTGAAAATGAAATTAATCATCTAAAATTAAAATTAGATGGTATAAATCCTAAACTTAGAGATGTCACAATTGGAATTCATGATTTATCAACATTTCACATTCCGAATGAACATTAAGAAATATGATGATAACACTGTATATGGTAAATAGAGCAGTTAGTGATAACTTAATAGCTAAACACAAAGTTCGTAAAATTGAAAGTTCAAAATTTTTTACTGTCTTATTTAACTTACACAAACCATTTGCATAATTATGAACAAAACTATTTCTACATTTTTACTTATTTCCTTTCTGACAATTGCTGTTACAAGTATTAATGCCCAAACAGAAATTAATTCTAACAAATTTAAAACAGAAAAGAAAGAAAAGAAGAAAAAGGAGTTAATGGAATTTATTACTGAAAAATCTTGTGATGAATTCAATGCTCTAAATGTGGAGATACTAAACATAGAACTTATTAATAAAGTGTTTGTAAAAATAGCAACGGACTACCACAAAAAACTGGATAAACACTATGAAATGCTCTCTGAAAAAGGAACTGAGGAATTTCTAACTGATTTAGTAGAAAAACTGAATGCCAACTGTAAACTGATTCAGAATTATATTAATAAAAGACAATTAAAACTATAGAAATACTAACACCAATGACTGTAATACAAAAACAATCAGTTAATAAAATTAGAGCAATTATAAAACCAATTGAGGAATTACAAACTCAATAAACCTCAAAACTCAATTATTTAAAGAGTATAAAGAGTTTATTGGATAAGGCATATAAGGGGGAGTTGGTGTAAATTAGATAATTCATGAAAAGCAAAGAAAACGAATATACATTAATAATAATTTTAATTATTGTAGGGATAATAATTATCTATCTGGTAACTTTTGGGCAATTTGATATTTCTGAAAAAATTAAGAATGCTGATAATTTTGATGATGAAAAACTAACATCAAAACACCAAAGATTAAAGAATTTAATAGAAAAGAAAGAAGCATTAAATAAGAAATTAAACAGAAAATTCAAATTTATTTACTTTGGAGTTAGAGTTGTTTTATCCTCATTGTATTTAGGTTTTAATGCAGTTCTTTATTTTGTTTTTAAAATTAGGGAGGTAGGTGAAATATTAAACTGGAATGAATTTACATTGATAATTCTTTCATTGTTATCTTTTATAACTTTCGGTTCATTTACAAATATCAAAAAATTTGTTTATGATTTGAAACTAAAACTTGAAACTTGGGTTTATGGTAAATATATTAATATTGATGAGCAAATATCTCTACATAAAATTGAATCAAAAAATATTAGCAAAAACAATATTGAAAAACCTTTGCTAGAAGTAAAGGAATTAATAGTAAATTAGCTAATAAATTAATTAAAATACTGTGAGCTAGAGAAGAGCCGAAGTATGCGTATTAAGTTTGGACTAATTTAGTCTACTCAACTTTAAAAGCGGTTGAGGACAGGGAATTTTACAAATGCAAACAATTAATGAATTATTTTCACTAAGAACTTGCAGAAGTACTATTTCTATTACCTTCAATAGGACAATAGAGATGTTCTTTATGGTTATTTTGTATTTGAAGTTGTATCTTAACATAATTAGATTCAGTTTATAATATAATACGAATAATATTTTACAGACCCAGCTTGAATCGGGGCGATACTAAGGTATCATAAGAGCATGCATACTTCATTTAAGCAATGCCTCGTCGGGAACTTCTCTACTCACTTTTTTTTATGGATTCAAAAAAGAAAAAAGATTGGTTTAAATTAAAAAAGTATTCTCACATAGGAATGCCTTTAAAAGAGAATGAAAGAAATAAATGGATAGAAGATTATATTAAAAATCCAGATAGAATTGAAAAACATTCATTTCTTCCATTTATTCATAAAACTTCAAAAGTTAGAAAATTCAGAAAAAATTATAGCACAGAGGATGGAAATAAAATAATTAAAGTATCGATTGATGGTTCTAAAAAAGAAAGATCTAGTGATACAAAAAAGAGAGAGTTGTTTTACGCCGGACATATAGACTCACTTATCTTCAGTTATTATTCTGAAATTCTTTCAGAGAAATATGAACAAAAATTAAAAGAATATTTTTTATCAGATGTAGTTCTTGCTTATAGATCAATCCCGGTAAATAAAAATAAACCTAATGGAACTAAGAAGTGTAGTATAGACTTTGCTAATGATACTTTTAAATATATTAGTGAATTTAAAGCAAATGATTTTATTGCTATTGCTTTTGACATAAAGGGGTTTTTTGATAATTTGAGTCATGAAAACCTTAGAGATGTATGGGTAAAACTTCTGGGTGATCAATTAAAACTTCATCCTGATCATTTTAATATTTATAAGAGTATAACTAGGTACACTTATGTAGATTTAATTGATTTATTTAATGAATTTCAAAATAAAATATTTGTCAGAACAAGAGGTAAGAATGGAAAATATAATCCTATTAGAAGAAAAAAAATTTCAAAAATAAAATACTTAAGAAAAGAAGGGGCTATTGCTTTCTGTACAAAAAAAGAATTTCTCAAAGTTAAAAACAAGCTTTTGAAAAATTCAAAAACAGCTATAAATGAAAATGGCAACTTGGTATATAAAAATTTTGGTATTCCACAGGGTTCACCTATAAGCTCAATTTTAGCGAATCTCTATATGCTCAATTTTGATAAAACAATAAATGACTACATAAAGCTAAAAGGAGGTATTTACAGGAGATATTCTGATGATATGGTTGTTGTTTGCCCAAAAGCTGAAAAGGACAATATTATTAAGTTAATGAGTAAAGAAATTACTTCAAAAGATATTAATCTTGAAATTCAAGATAAAAAAACACAGATTTTTCATTTCAAGCGTACTGATGAAGGGTTAATTTGTGGTCAAGAATTTGAAAATATAATTAATTGGAATAAGAATTTTATGTATTTAGGTTTCGAATTTGATGGTGAAATTGTACTTCTTAAATCTGCAAGTTTATCTAATTATTACAGAAAAATGAAAAGAACTATTAGGAGAGCAAAACATTTTTCTGAAAACCCTGAAAATGCAAATCATAATGAAATTTTTAAAAGACGAATCTTAAAGAAATACTCATACAAAGGAGCAAAAAGGAGACGAAAATGGGTAAAAAATAAAAATGGTCTTGGTTTTATAAAATCGGACTTTTATAATTGGGGTAATTTTTTATCCTATGCATATAAAGCTGAAAATATAATGATGAAAAATAAAATCAAAATTCAAACAAGAAGACATTGGAATAAATTAAATGATTTGTTAAAAAACTAAATTAATATTATTCTATTTGTCTATGTTTGTTGATTCAACTCTTTTTATAATATAATTAGTTTGTTTGCGATATGAAAAAACAAATAACAATAAAGATAGGACAAAAAATATTGCTTTAATGTATTCTTTAAAAAAGGATATATTAAGCAAATAAGCATCATAAATCATAACTAAACCAAGAGCAAAAAACAATGAAACAATAGTTCTGTACATATTATTTACTTCATTAAACAAATCAATCTTAGTGTCTATTTTGGAAGCTGCAATAAATTTTGGATATTCTGTAAATTTTAAAAAGCCTATCCATTTAAGGAATGGTTCTATAATAACAGATCCTATTCTGCTAATTACTAACCCGATAAAATAATAAAGAAACACACCTACTAAAATATCTTTTTGCAATAAATTGTGATTACTTATTCGCTCTAACAAAACTACAAAAACAGTACCAGGAAGCAGGTAATTAAATATATTATAGGATGATAATTTTTCTAATAATTCTTTCATAGATTAAATTTTAAAATTAGAAGATATAAGGTAGAAATTTATCTTTAGATAAAATAGACATAAATGTTGGTATTGGGTATTTATCATTTAAAGGTTTAAGTTTTCTTATGGCTTTCATATCAACTTCACTTAATTTATCTAAACCCATAGGGTGTGTATGCCATTCTCCAATATAACCTATCATATTTCCGGTTTTGTCATTTATTGAATTAATACTTTCCGGTAAGTTATTAATTCCTCTATAAAAACTAACAGTAGATCTTTTACTGTCTATTGGAGCATTAATCGTATCAAAAACATGTATAGTTTTAGTTTTATAATTAGCTAAACCAATAAAGATACCTCCTGTTTCTTTTACTCCATATAATTCAGCTTCTTTATAAATTTTATTCAAAACATTTGAAGACATTCTAATCTTCCAACCAGAATTGTTTTGGCAAGTAAATATATAAAATGGCTTCAGTATTATTCTTTTTGAATTTATATTAAACCCATCATTTGAAATATAAGATATGTTTATTAAACCATTATTTTCGATTGTTTTTCTATCATGCTCATTATTAAGAATTTTGGAGAAAATTGAAGCATGATATGACATAGAGTCGTTTGACATAATCACTGTTGGTGAATTACATCCGACACCAATGTCAACAATATCATAATCATTACCTTCTGTTTTTTTATTCTCATTAATTAACCACTCAGATATATTTTTATTTTTAATTCCTAAAAAATATATATAATTAACTAAATCATCAATCCTAGGATTTTGATTTTTTCCTTCGATATATAGAAAACCTAATTCTCCTTTATTTGCAACTTCTACTCTAGCCCTATTTGGAGTTTGAATAATTTCATTGTTTACAATCCAATTCATAACATTCAATGAAGCAGATGAATCTATAAACCACTTATTTTCATCAAATAATTTTCTACCACACTCAAATATGTTTCTCTCTATGGATTTAAGTTTTAAATTATCATTATTAAATGATTTTATTTTTTCTATAACAACTTTTGCTTTATTTTTTCCGGTACTATCCATGAATAAATCATGTCGAACAATATTATGTGGACTGAAATTATCATTATCAATAACTGTCAAGTTATAGTTTCCTGATCTAGCATAATGAAAAATTAATTTAGACCCCAATGCACCAGCTCCCAAAAAAAGGGTTTTATCAAGGTTTTTTCTTATACTAAGTTTACATGATAGGGAGCTGCTTACCGGCTCTCTATGAGCTAAAAAGAACACCTCTGTTTCGGGAGAAATACTATCACTATCAATAAATTCTTTATTTACTTCTATTATAAAGTGAAAAAATTCTATATCAGAACTAAAACCAATTATTTTTTTTGGTCGCCTTACTGCAACTATTATTGGTATTCTATTACTAACATTACTTTTATTAAGTCCTCTTTTAAAATAAATATCTAAAGAATGAGAAATATTTATGGAATAGTTTGAGCAAAATTCCATTAACTCTTCATAGTTCGAAGGCATTAAAGTATTGTATGACCTACAAGTTTCACCTCTATCATTCCAAATTAATAATCCCGTGCCAAACACAAATTTGTCTTTGATACCCTTTTTATACTCTTTTAATGTAGACAAATTCAACTTAGCAAAAAGTTGCAGGATTTCATCATACTCATCAGCCTTAATAGATAAATCAAGAAATCTGTATGTAGGTATATTTTTGAAACCATCATCTAAAAATGCTTTATAATTAACTAAAGTAAAATTAACATCTCCATCAACAGAAATTAGCTTAACAAAATCTTCATGCTCATAAATAAAGTTTCCTCTATATCCTTCTAATCTTACTGGATCAAATTCACCCCCATCTTCAACTAATTGTCCACTTGAAGCTTTTGAAAACCATTGCTTTGCAACAATAATTAAATCACTAATTCTTCTATTAGCAAACCATTCATCTAAGTTTTCCCTAACTAAACATAGAGAAGGTGCGTTATTCTTTCTAACAACATATAAATGGGACAAGTTTTTTACAGGAAAATCTTTTCTGTCAGATTTTATCAATGGAGCTTTTGTTGGGTAATTTTTTAAATTTATAACTAATAGGATAGGTTCTTCTTCTCTAATATCTATCCCTTCAAAAGTTCCTTTTGAAGGGATGTTAATATCAAGTTTAAGAGGTAAAGCAATATTATTTTCATCTTGAGATAAAATAGAAATATTATCTACTTTTAAGAATGATCTAACTTCCTCTAATGCTTCTTCAATAGATAAAGGTAGAGTTCCAGAGTAAATCTTTAGATCATTACTATAAAGCATATTAACCATTTTTTACAACTGTACTTGGTGCTCCTAAAGCTCCACCGGTTGTAATAGCAACTTTTGCTTTCTCCGGCAACTTTGTTGCTCCATTATTTGAAATAAGAAATTCAATAGGTTCAGGTCTATTTTCACTGGGGTTTATAGCTAATTCAATGAAATCATCATCAGAATTTATCTTTTTTAAGTACTTATCTTTAGCTGCTTGGTGAGGTGGATTGGGCTTTTCTTTAACTATTTTTTTACTCGATGCAATAACTTTACCTTTACCCTCCTGGTATTCTTCTAAGAGCCTCAATGAATAATCTTTAGCTTCTTGATTCTCTACATTACTATAAGGGACATCATTAAAAAAAGTCCAAGAGCAATGATGTGGTGCTAATAATATATCCCATTTCAAGTATTTATGATTATCATTACCCTCAGTTTTTTCAATAATCTTTTCCCAAATATAATGATCTGCATCCCCTCCGAATATTGCAAAAGTTTTATGATCATCATCCAGTTGACTATCTTTAAATCTAGCTTGTAAAACAATGCTTGAAGAATTTCGATCATTATCAGCCTTACTTTCTATTAAATCTTTTTTAAATGGAGCATGGATAAAAAATGAAAAATTTTCTTTAATACTTCCATCGATCACATTTATTTCAGTACCCGGCACATAATTAGTCACACCTTCAAGCTTTTTTTCCTCATCATATCCTATCAATATTAAATGATTTCCTTTTTTATTTTTTTCTATTTCAGACAACCTCTTCCTTCTATTAACTTCATTTCTTATTGCATTGGCATCATCAGATAAGTCAGAAGAAAATATTGCGGATGTAACCCAAATCTCATCTACTATTATCTCATGGTTATTTCTATTCGATTCACTATAATTATCAGGATCCCCTTGGTAATAGTTTTTCTTAAAACCTCTACAATGATCTTCATCTGGATGAGTTAAAATAAATAAGTTCAAATATGGATTACTATTTCTTTTTTGGATGCTACTAAGTAAATCTTCTTTAACATCATAAATGTAATTATCATCAGAATCTTTTTCTCCTTCTCTTATGTTACAATCAATTTGTATTGTTGTATCATCTTTAAGAGTAATTAAAGATGTGTCTCCATTATTTACAGGATAGTATTTGATTTTGTTGTTAGCCATAATGATTGTTTAGAGTTAAAATCATAAATATTATCACTTACCGAAATAAGTCCAATATTCAAAGTTAGGTAACACTCAATCTCTTAACTAATTAAAGTCAAAAACTTATAAACATCTTATCAACCAAACTTATAATTTCATACATCTTAAGTATAGTTTTCCATCATACGGTATGTTGGAGAGGCTATTATGGCACTTGGAAAGTTAAATACAACAAACTCTATTTGGTAAAATTAAAAGCATTTTTTGGAGATGGAATTGAAGTTGGAGTGGATTACTTTTTTCCAAATCAAAAAGATATTTTTGCCGATTGGTTTACCGGAGAAATCATCATAATTGATGATGAAAATTTGGATTTGGGTTATGCTTTTATTGATTCGATAATTGGAGATTATTTTTCTCTTAAATTTAAGGATGGTGAATTAATTAGAACTGAACGTGTTCAAAATAAGGGGAAGATAAAAAATAGACCGTAACTGTAAAAGTTAGAACTTAATCCATCATTATCCTAATAAAAGCAAACAAAAGCTCCCATCTTTTTTACACCTTAACAACCATGAAGCCCCTATAAATAAAGAAAAGTTACTTTCTGTATCGGCAAATAGAAACCTCTTTTCAACTTCTAACTTGTTGTTTTTTAGTGTTTTAAAAATTTAATTTTTTGCTTTTCACCTCTCTTTTTTTCATTTTTGTTGCCTATTTGTTGCCTTTATTTAAATTATTTGTTGCCCTTTTGATGCCTATTTGCAGTCCATTTTTTATCAAAATTTCTGGATTAGACACTTTCAAGAAAATTGTGATTAATTATCAGTTGCAACCGGCTATAAACCTATTATTTAATATTTCCAATCATACTATTATCTTTCTTCAAACATCCTAACAACCTTATTAAGAGTATTTTATTTCAAAAAATCAAAAAAATGACAAAAATTTTACATAACTTACACTTAATTATGACTTAAAGCATTGAAACTGATAGTAGTTTTGTTTTGAAATTGGAAAAAGTTCAAAAAATATTAATTTAAATACAATTAAAATGAAACGACTACTAATATGCCTATTGACTCTTGGACTTCTGTCTTCATTTGCTCCTCCTCTCCATGCACAGGATGCTGAAAAACTATTCCAACAAGGACTGATCAAAGAAGAAGGTGAAGGTAACCTAA
>JBDLIN010000027.1:0-25253 GCA_039714835.1 Bacteroidota bacterium
TTTATCGGTTGTTCTGATTCAGCTCTGCAAATATTAGAATTACAGCCGGAGGGAAGAAAACGAATGTCAGCTGATGCGTTTTTGAGGGGGTATAGTTTAAGTTAATACAAATATCTCTTATCATTTTATCAGCAACCAAATAAAAGGATTATGTAAAAAATATTCTTGCAATAGACTAAAATAAAAATTGTAATTTGGTTAGATAGAGATGGAGAAAGAATGAAACATAGTGGATTTATAAAAGCAATTAGTTTATTAAAAACTATAACTATGAGCAGAAAGGAAATTCAAAAAGGTAAATATAAACTACTTCAAATATCCCAGCAAAGTATTAAGAAAAAAATAAATGAGTTCAAAAGAGATCAGAACGGAGTATAAAGTTAATATTGTAAATAAAGCATAAGCGGTTTTTGTATTTTGTGTATTAGATGGAAGAAGAGATATGCAAAAGCTATTAGAAGAAAGATTGATTCGAGAATAATTAAATCCAACATAATAACAAAGCAACTTTATGATAATAGAATTCCATGAAAAAAATTAATCTCAAGTTATTTGTTATTACACTTCTAAGTATTTCTTTTCTTAACACGGGATGCTATTCATATTTCGCGATTTCAAGCGATGAGCTTTCCAACAAAGAGACAGAAAACAAAATAAAAATTATCCTAAAAGATAAAAAAGAAGTAATTACAGAAAATTCTAAAGTCATTATTACTTCTGATCTTGATGAAATTATTATTTTACAAACTAATTCAACGAGAGTTACATACTCATTAGATGAAGTTGAGAAAATTCTAGAAGAGAAGTTCGACTTTGGTAAAACTTTTTTCTCTGTTTTCTGGCTCTCAATACTAACATTAGTTATTGCAACTGGGATATTAGTTCTTTTATTTGGTCCGATTACCTTTGCTTAGATTTTACACTATGATACCTTTATTACATATATAACAAGTTACATTTTTTTTATTATCATCTCTTTTCATATATTTAACATTATAGTATAGAAGAAAGGAGATAATTTTGGGTTTTTCAACGGATGCAATTCATGCAGGTCAGTCACCAGATCCAACAACCGGTGCGGTAATGACACCAATATATATGACCACCACTTACGCCCAACCGGAACTTGGACTGAATAAAGGTTATGAGTATGGACGTACTAATAATTTAACTCGAGAGGCACTTGAGAACAATATAGCTGTACTCGAAAAAGGGAAATATGGTATTGCGTTTTCTTCTGGTGTAGCAGCAGTTCATTCATTGATGGGTTTACTGAAACCGGGTGATCATGTTATTGCATCAAAACATATATATGGCGGAACTTACAAAGTTTTTGAAAATTTCATCTCAAATTATGGAATAGAATTCTCCTGGGTAGATATGAGTTCTATTGAGAATATTGAACCGGTTATTAAAACCAGCACAAAACTCGTTTTTATGGAAACTCCTTCAAATCCATTACTTAAATTAACTGATCTAAAAGCTGGAGCAGAAATATGTAATAAGCATGATCTGATTTCTGTTGCTGATAACACCTTTATGACACCATATTTCCAGCGTCCAATTGAACTTGGTGTTGATATTGTTATTCACAGCTCAACTAAATATTTAAACGGACACAGTGATGTAATTGGTGGTATTGTAGTTACAAATAATGAAGAATATCACCAACGCTTAAGATTTATGCAAAAATCTCTTGGAGCAGTTCCATCACCATTTGATTGCTGGCTTACTCTTCGTTCAACTAAAACTCTAGCTGTAAGAATGGAGAAGCATAATCAAAATTCTATCGCTGTTGCAAAATATTTGAAAGATAAAAATTATATCAAAAAAATATATTACCCAGGTTTACTGGAACATCCTCAACATGAATTGGCTAAAAGACAAATGAGCGGTTTTGGAGGAATTGTAACAGTTGATTTTGGTGATATAAACATTGCTAAAAAATTATTTAAGAACACAAAGATCTTTGAACTGGCTGAGAGTCTTGGCGGAGTAGAGAGTCTGCTTAATCATTCAGCAACTATGACTCATGCTTCTGTTCCAGAAAAGGAGAGACTGGAAATGGGGATTACTGATTCACTTGTGAGAATATCAGTTGGAATAGAAGATGTTGAAGATTTAATAAGTGATATTGAAAATGCAATTAAATAAATTAATGAAGTAAATAATTAAAAGGATTTTATAATGAGTAAAGAGAAAAAAGGTAAGGTTAACGAAGAAAAATATTCTATGGATACTCAGATAATCTATGGGAAAGATGTATCAAGCAAATGGGATTATTCTCATCATGTAACGGCTCCGATATCATCATCAACTACATTCAGATTAGATTCAGTTGATCGTGGAGCGCTTGGTTTTATGCAGTTTGCTCATACAGATGATCAAGATGATCAGACACCAATCTTAATTTACGACAGGCTTGGTGAACCAAATAAAGATATGCTGGAAGAAAATCTTGCACATGTTGAAAAAGGGGAAATGGCAGTAACATTTGCAAGTGGAATGAGCGCAATTTCTGGTGTGCTTGGTGTACTAACACAAACCGGTGATCAGATCATTACTCATACTACTCTATATGGATGTACGATTTCTCTTTTCAAAAATTGGTATCCAAGGTATAATATTGAAGTAAAAACAATTGACTTAACTGTTGCAGCAAATATTGAAAATGTTGCAAATGAAAATACACGAGTAATTTATTTTGAGACACCAGCAAATCCAAATATGGATATCATTGATCTTGCTGCTCTAAGAAAGATTGTAGATGAATTAAATGAGAGTAGAGAAGAGGCGCAAAAGATACAAATAGTTGTGGACAATACTTTTGCAACGCCTTTTTGCCAGAGACCAATTGAACTTGGATCTGATTTCACAGTCCACTCATTAACAAAAGGGATTGCCGGTTTTGGTACAGATATGGGAGGTGTTGTGATAGGTAGAAATGAATATCGTGATGCACTTCTACTTTATAGAAAAGATTTTGGTGGAGTACTTAATCCCAAAAGTGCTTGGGCAATATTAACATATGGCTTACCTTCATTAGGACTTCGACAAAAGCAGCAGATTGCATCAGCAATGCGAATCGCAAAATTCTTAGAGGAAAATCCGAAAGTAGAAAAAGTTAGCTATCCTGGTCTTGAATCATTTAAGTATTATGAGTTAGCAAAGAAACAGATGAGCGATTTTCATGGTAACTTTGCACCAGGTTCGCTTTTGTTCTTTACTCTGAAAGGTTCAACTCCTTCAGACTGTAAAGAGAAAGGAAGAAAGTTTATGGATTTTGCTGCTGATAATGCATACACACTTACCTTAGCTGTTAGTCTCGGACATACACGAACACTAATTGAACACCCAGCTTCTATGACACATTCGGTTATTCCTCCTGATGATTTAGCTGATCACGGAATTGATGCTGGTGGTATTCGTCTTGCAATTGGATTGGAAAATGTAGAAGATATTCTAAAAGATTTGAGTGATTCATTGGATGTAGTATAAAACAGTATAATTAACTTGGACGTTACGGACCACTCCGTGACGTAAAATACTATTGTTGCAGTCAACGAATAGTTGTTGACTGCTATAGTATGTTGAAGCCTCTTCAATCCAAAAATTCTTATCTTTGCAAAATGAAAATCATTAAGTCAGAACTTTTTAATTCGATACCCTATATTTCCTTTGGAATGAGTACAAAATTACCGGCAGCTGGATCTGATCCGTTTGGTTTTAATCTTTCATATTCAATTTGTGATGATGAAAAAAGGGTGAAATCGAATCGGGAAAGATTTTTTAACGAAATTGGATTAACATCTGATCAAGTTGCATATCATCATCAAATTCATGGGGATACTATTAAAATTATTGACTCAGCTGGATTTATTGGAGAAAGTGATGCTTTGGTAACCTCACAAAAGGATCTCGGTCTTGCTATTACAACTGCTGATTGTACAGCAATATTTATATTTGACAGATCGAAAGAAGTAATTGCCGGAATTCACTCAGGATGGAGAGGGACTAATAAGAATATTCTGGGAAAAACTCTTGATCTTCTTGTACAAAAGTACAACTCAAAATCTGAGAACTTATTCGTTTTTATTGCACCTGCAATATCTCAGAAAAATTATGAAGTTGGAGGAGATGTTGCCACATTATTTGAAGAGAAATATTCAAGAAAACGAAATGATAAATTCTTATTGGATGTTACTGCCATAAATTATGATATCTTGTTAGATTATCAAATACCTAAAGAGCAAATAGAAAGATCAACATTATGTAGTTATGATTCAACATTTTTACACTCATATCGAAGAGATGGAAAACACTCAGGTAGAGCACTTGGTGTAATTGCAATGAAAGGTATAATATGAACAATGAAAGATTAAAAGTTGCTTTAGGTTATATACTCATCTGTTTAATTTGGGGATCAACGTGGATTGTAATTAAGATTGGTCTTGAGACAATGACACCAATGTTCGCTGTGGGTCTAAGATTTTTAATTGCAGCCGGGGTGCTATACGCAATCATAAAATTTAAGAATTTAATTATTGATCTTAATCCAATCTCAGTTCGGTTATATCTATTCTTGGGGATATTTTCTTATATTATTCCATTTTCGCTTGTTTATTGGGCTGAACAGTTTGTTCCTACTGGATTAACTTCAGTTTTGTTCGCAGTATTTCCTTTCTGGGTAATTCTTTTTTCCAGAATTGCTTTACCAAAAGGATCGATTGGAATATTTAAAGTAATTGGAGTTGGATTAGGATTTATTGGAATTACTATAATTTTTTGGAATGATATTTCATTTGATTTTGAAGATCAAACTTTAGGTATGTTAGCTGTTATTTTAAGTGCAATTATGCAAGCTTTTGTAATAGTTATAGTTAAAAAGTATGGTAAAGAATTGCACCCAATCTCTATGAACTTTTATCCACTGTTGATTACGGGAGTAATTTTGATTCCAGTTGCTTTGGTACTGGAAGACAGTACAAGATTAACTTATAGTCATGAAGCGTTATTTTCTATTTTGTATCTATCCACTATTGGATCAGTTGTTGCATTCACAGTTTATTATTGGCTTTTAAAGAGGATAAATGCTGTTATTCTATCTCTATCTTCATTTATAACTCCTATTGCTGCAATCATTTTGGGGTGGATAATTCTTGATGAAAGATTGAATTTCAATCATTTTATTGGAAGTTCTTTAGTGCTTATTGGAATTTTATTTGCTAATTTTAAAGGCTTTTTAAATTATTATAAAGAAACTCACAGAACAAGAAATGTCTAGCTGCATCAGAATAAAAAATGCTCATTTTTACGCATATCATGGCGCTTTAGAGGAAGAACAGAATATTGGAGGCAAATTTGAAATTGATGTTGATATGGAGACTGATTTTTCTGAAGCCGCTAAAACTGATGAATTGCATTTAACTGTTAATTATCATGAAGTCTATAAATTCATTGATAAAGTTGTACATGGAGAGAAATTCTATTTGATTGAAACTCTTGCATCAAGAATTGCTGAAGGACTTCTCCAGAAATTTGAAGAAATAAATAAATTGACGATTAGAGTGAGAAAAAGGAATGTGCCTGTAGGTGGTATGTTAGATTATGTTGAGGCAGAAATAGTGAAGACTAGAGATGAGTAAAGTATATATTGGGCTTGGCTCCAACAAAGGGGATAGAATAAACTATCTCAACCTTGCAATATCTGAACTTGATCAAAATGAGAGAATTTCTATCGTAGATATTTCTTCATTTTATGAAACTCGACCATACGGAGTTATGGATCAACCCAATTATATAAATGGGGTTATACTGGTAGAAACTGATTTTACACCTCAAGAGTTATATAAAAGTGTAAAGAAGATTGAGGGGATTGTTGGACGTACAATATCTCGACATTGGGGTCCGCGTGAAATTGATCTTGATATAATTTTATATGATTCAATTGTGTATGCTGATGAAATGATTGAAATTCCACACAAAGAATATAGTAAAAGAGATTTTGTTTTAGTTCCTTTACTTGAAATTTCACCAGATTTGGCTGATCCTGTATCAAAAGAGAAAGCAAAAGGACTACTCAATAAACTTGAAGAAACTTTTATAATTCAAAAATTAGGAAATAATATTAAAGAAAAATTAGGTGCAGAAATTGTCTGAAATTCGTTATGTAGCTATAGAAGGAGTAATTGGTGCTGGTAAAACATCACTTGCAATGAAAATTGCTGAAAAGATGAATGCAAATTTGATCCTTGAGGAATTTGAAACAAATCCTTTCCTTGAAAAATTTTATGATGATAGAAAACGTTTTGCATTTCAAACACAAATGTTCTTTTTGGTCAATCGATTTAAACAGCAGCAATCTTTAAATCAAGAGGATCTATTTTCAAAGTACATCGTTTCAGATTATATTTTTGATAAGGATAATGTATTTGCTTATTTAAATCTTAATGGTGAAGAATTAAAATTATACGAAGCACTTTTCCCAATGCTTAAAAGAGATCTGCGTAAGCCGGATGTTGTTATTTATCTTCAAGCAAGTGTAGATCGAATAATGTATAATATCAAAAAAAGAAACAGAAAGATAGAGAAGGGATTAACCCGATCATACATAAAAGAACTAAGTGAAGCATACAACAATTTCTTTTTTAAGTATAATAGTTCACCTCTGCTAATTGTTAATTCTACAGATATTGATTTTGTGAATCGTGAAAGTGATTTTGATGAATTATATAATCAAATTTTTAGAGAGGATAGAGCTTTTACAGAATATTTTAATCCCGTTACAGGTGAATAATGTTTTTAAGATTTATAATATATAGTATACTTTTTTATGTTGTTCTAAAAGCAGTTGCAATTGTTTGGGAATATTTCAAACAACTTTCTCAGAAAGAAAATCCTACCGTCAGCAATTCAAAAAGTAAAGAACATAGGATAAATAAAAAAGATATAATCGATGCCGACTTTGAAGAAATTCCGGACAAAGAAAACTCAAGTAATTAAAATTATTTAATAATATAATTTAACCATTCAATTGAACGACAAATTTAATTTAGCTGCATTAGATATTGGTACAAACTCCTTTCATTTAATTGTTGTGTCAGTATCCGAGAATGGTGACTTTGAAATAATTGATAGAGAAAGGGAAGTAATTCGTCTGAGTGAGGGAAATGTTGGAGATATCAAAACTATCCTCCCTGAGTCTATTGACAGAGCAGTTTCTGCAATTAGCAGATTTAATAAAATCGCAGAATCCCACAATGCGAAATTACGTGCAACTGCTACCTCTGCGGTAAGAGAATCCAATAACAAAAAAGAGTTTTTAGATATTGTTAAAGAGAAAACCGGTGTATCTATTGAGGTAATCAGCGGTCTCGAAGAAGCAAGATTAATTTATTTTGGAATTCTAAAAGCTGTCCCAATTTATGGCTCAATTTCGCTTTCAATTGATATTGGTGGAGGGAGCACCGAGTTTATTATTGGTGATAGAGGAAAAATTCTATATTCAAATAGCCTTAAACTTGGTGCTGTTCGTTTAACACAAAGGTTCTTTCCGGATTTTATTTTAACCGATGATAAAATTGCTATTGCTCGCAAATGGGTAGAAGGTGTAATTTCACCTATTATAAAGAGGGTGGAGAATGAACGGATTGATGTGTTTGTTGGTTCTTCTGGGACTTTCCTGAATATTGGAATGATGATTAATGCTCTTAGTGGAGATAAAAACATATCACAGACAATGAACAATTTTGAATTTTCTTTAGAAGAATTTGAAGAAATTGAGCAAGAAGTTCTTACCAGAAAAACTCCAGCTGAAAGAAAAAGTATCCCGGGATTAGAAGAAAAACGAATTGATATAATTCCAGCAGGAATAATAATAGTTTCAACATTATTCAAATTATTAAAAATTAAAAAAATCAAAGTTTCTGATTATGCTTTGAGAGAAGGGATTATCCTGGACTCAATGGATAAACTCGGCATCTGCGAAGGTCGAAATAAACTACATGATATTCGGTTTGAAAGTATCAAGCAATTAGCAAGTTCATCTCAGTATGATTCTGAACATTGCAATAATGTATCTAAGCTTGCTGTAAAATTATTTGATTATATTCAATCCTTACACAATCTAAATGAAAGCGCACGCGAGTATCTCGAAGCAGCATCGATACTTCACGATATTGGGTATCACATATCACATGCTCAACATCATAAACATAGTTATTATATAATCCGTAATAGTGAGTTATTAGGTCTTAATGACAGCGAAATTGAGATTATAGCAAATGTAGCCCGTTACCATCGTAAAAGTCATCCTAAAAAATCTCATGATGATTTTACAAAGTTGTCAAAGGAAAATCAAAATATTGTACTTAAACTTTCGGCAATTTTAAGAGTAGCAGATGCATTTGATAGAACACATAATAATTTCATCAAGGATTTTGATATTTCTATTAACGGAGATAGTGTAGAAATTTTAATCAAAACTGATGAAAATATAGAAGTAGAACTCTGGAGTTTGGAAAGAAGGAAAGAACTTTTTGAGGAAATTTTTGGAAAGGAATTAGTAATTAAGAATTAACGGTTAGTATAAGAATAGTAGCCGATTGTGGGCTCCATTCCTGTCAAACAGCAAGAAAGTTGAAGCGAGCTACACCCCTTGATTTTACAACTTTCCCTGCTATTATTTTTATACTTTGTTGTGCCGTCGTGCGTTTATTCTTTATACTATGCTTTAAAGTTTTACATTATTAAATCTGAATATGTTAGTTGGTGAATTGTGTATTAGTTATACCAAATTCATCTAATCTAATACTTTCAAAAGTCATTTGAGCTTGACTGCCTTCATACAAAATACCAATGGTGTTATTATTTATGGAAGTTAAGCTAGAATACCCTCCATTAAGATTTAATTCATCTAAAAGCAACCAATGCTCCTCAGGCCATGTTTTTCCATCATCAAAACTAACCTTAATCGTCATTCGTTCACGTTGATATTTCGAGTGTGGATTTGAAAACAATAAGATGCTATTTTTATATCCATGTATATTGATGTAGGTATGTTTGTAAATAGATGCCATGCAAACCGGCTCAATCAAAGATTTATGGTGAGTAGGATGTTTCTCCCAATGTTCTCCCATATCCTTTGTAATAAAAATAGCACGACCATTGGTATCTGACTTGTTTTTAGCATTACGATTATCACGCATATTTTGCATAATACTTCCATCGCTTAGCTGTACTACCATATTTTCAGTAGTGTTAATATATGATGGTTTACTTGCTTGCCATGTTTGACCACTATCTTTGCTGTAAATGATATTCGAGAATGGGGTTTGCTTTTTGTCTTTCCCTTGTGCGGGGAATACCAACGTACCATCGTCCAGTGTAATTCCACTACCCGGTGCAGGTGCAGCTAAATACCATTCATAACTTTTTATCTGTTTTGTAATATTTATGGCTTCGCCCCATGTTTTGCCATCATCGGTAGATTTAGCTATGATGAATTGAGAAGTTTTGTCAGTATCAAACCCAGGTAGAGAACCATAGTTTCTCCATTGGTGGTTCCAATTAGTTGAGTTCTCTGTAAGATCTGTAATAGATTTGCCTGTTTTTCCATCGATTACACCATGCATCCAACAACCAGCAATGTAAATAGAGTTACTGTTTTTATCCACAAGTAAACAAGCGTCACTTACTCCATTGTATTTTTGTGGAAGGCCACCATATTCTACCATATCAAGCCCTATTCGCATAGGCTCCCAAGAACTACCACCATCAGTACTTCTGCTAACACCGATGTCAATATCTCCCTGCAAATCACGGTGGTTATTTCTTCGAACATCATATAAGGCAAGTAAAGTTTTGTTGTTCGTACGAACTAAACCTGGGATACGATATCTAACAACGTCATCATCACCACCTTTTCGCAGGGCTACACCAATACGCTGTTTTAAACGATTCGAATCTATTGTGGGGGATAACGCTTTTGATTCTGAAAATGTAATTTTTTTTATCCCAACTGATATAAAATGGTCGAGTGGAGTATTGTCCAACAACTTTACCACCAAAATAAAATAGTTGTTAAAAGTAGGTCTTGGAGTTGGAAAGGTAAAAACTGCCAAATCGTTGGTTAGATTTTGTTGCGTCACTAATACTCCCTTGTCAGTTCGCCAAGTGCTATCTTGCCCCATATCCAACAAAAACACTGAGTCTATATCACGAATGCTAGTAGTGCCTTCAAATTCCACTAATAATTTATTAATACTAAGTTCATTTGTAGCAATTACTTTAAACTGTAAAACCGGTGTAAATGATTTGTATTTCAACACCGGTATTTGCACCCTATTTTGCTCTATTTTAAAACCTTGTCCCAACAAAAATAAAGTTTGTACTAAAAGTATTATTATTGTCAGTAACCGTTTCATTTGAATTACCTGTTTATTTTATCAGTTATATATTTTCAATTGAATATGTGTTTTTCCAGCATGCGGCACAACAATTGTTTATATATTAAATTTACAAATTATAATTGATTCCTACATTCTTTCTTCAATGATTTTACCAACTCAACCGCACTATCAATTCCACTATTCTGAATAGTTTTAATAACCGCACTCGCTACAATAAATCCGTCGGTATATGGAGAGAGTTGTTTGATAACTTGCGGATTAGATATTCCAAATCCAATTTGCATTTTGTTGTTTTCAATCAATTCATAAGTATTTTTAAGACTTTGAATTGTGCCTTCGTCGAAACCGTCTCTTGCACCAGTCGTTCCAGAAACTGACACAGCATAAAGAAAACCGGAAGATTTCGAATCAAGTGTTTTAATTCTATCGGGAGAAGTAGTTGGAGTAGTCAAAAGTACTTTATCTAATTTATCTGAGAAAGGGGAGAAGAAGTTATCAAATTCTTCAAGTGGAACATCTGGGATAATTAGTCCATCAACACCAGCATTGATAGCATCCTGTTCAAATCTTTCTTTGCCGTATTGAATTAGTGTGTTTGCATAACCCATTAAAATTATTGGGATATCATTCTTCTTCTTAATTTCTTCAACAAATTGAAATGTTTGCTTTTGCGTAATCCCATTTTGCAGGGCAATTTGTGAGGATTGTTGAATTGTACCGCCATCTGCAAGCGGATCACTGAATGGCATCCCTATTTCAAATAAATCAGCACCGGCTTCAATAAGTCTACTTGAAGTATCGACAAAATTTTCAATTGTTGGATATCCCGAAGTTAAAAATAGTGTTAATGCTTTTTCCCCAGCGTTGTTTATTTGGTCAATTTTTTCCTTGATCTTACTCATCAGCTAACTTTATGTTCTGTAATAATTATCTATAAATTTTTAATTTTGTATTAAGCTAAACCTCCGAGGTTTTCGAAACCTCGGAGGTTTTACCTATCTATCTTCGTGCTTTACCTGTTAAACTTTTAATTTCAATTTTAAATACTGCAGTGGTATCCTTTGCCCTGTCAATATATTTTAATCCTTCATCAACAAAGTCTGGAGAGTATTTTTTTATAAGCCCTTCCAAACCTAACTGCTTTTCTTTATCGAATACTTCTTCAATTATTCCTTCAATAATTACACTTTCATATTTAGTGCTGAATTTTTGCTGTAGAACTTCTGTCTCACCAACTACACAAAATGACACAGAGTTGTTTTCATCAAAATTATCTAGTTTTTTCCCTTCTAAAGCTGAATGGAAGTATATCGCATCATTAATGAAGCAGTAGCTAAGAGGAATACCATAAGGCAAAGCATCATTAGTTGAGGTTGATAGAACACCATAATCACAAGTCTTTAAAAGTTGAATAGCTTCTTCTTTTGTAATTTCTCTATCTTTTCTTCTCATTGATTTCATTTTCAAATAGAACCTTCAAGGTTGAACATTAAATATTATCTTTTCAATTAAGTATTCTATCTAAGTAGAATACTTCCAAATTTTTGATAACCTTGAAGGTTATCATTCGATTAAACCTCAATATTCTTCATTAAGGTATCTAAGTCCTTATCACCACGGCCGCTCAAATTTAAAACAACAACTTCATCTTTGTTAGTAGTTGGCATAAGGTATTCTAAATAGGCAAGAGCGTGTGACGATTCAAGTGCCGGTAGAATTCCTTCTAATTTTGAGAGTCTGACTGCAGCTTCTAAAGCTTCTTCATCTGTTACTGATTTATATTCCACACGGTCTATGTCTTTAAGTAAACTATGCTCTGGTCCTACGCCAGGATAGTCTAGACCAGCTGAAATTGAATGAACTTCAGTTATTTGTCCTTCATCATCTTGTAAAAGGTAAGTGTTCATCCCTTGGAAAACACCTGGACGACCTTTTGTTAATGTTGCACAGTGTTTATCAGTATCAATTCCATATCCAGCAGCTTCAACTCCAACTAGTTTTACATCTAAATCATTGATAAATGTATAGAAAATTCCTATTGCATTTGAACCACCCCCAACACACGCCACAATATAATCTGGATTTCTATTTTCAATTTTATTTATCTGTTCTTTTGTTTCATTCCCGATAATTGTTTGAAAATCCCTTACAATCATTGGATAGGGGTGAGGACCAACGACAGAACCAATGATATAGTGAGTATCATCAACATTTGTAACCCAATCACGGATTGCTTCGTTTGTTGCATCTTTCAGTGTCTTACTTCCTGATGATACCGGAATGACTTTTGCACCCAACATTTTCATTCTGAACACATTCATCTTTTGCCTTTCAACATCAACTTCACCCATATAGACTGTACATTCAAGACCAAACTTTGCGCATACTGTCGCAGTTGCTACTCCGTGCTGCCCGGCTCCGGTCTCTGCAATAATTCTACTTTTCCCAAGTCTTTTTGCCAATAAGATCTGACCAAGAGTATTATTCATCTTATGTGCGCCGGTGTGATTTAGGTCCTCTCTTTTTAAATAGATTTTTGCCTTACCGTAATAATCTGTTAATCTATTAGCAAAAGTTAGAGGAGTTTTTCTTCCGTTGTAGTTAAGTTGTAAATCATTTAATTCAGCAATGAAACTATCATCACTCTTAGCTTTTTGGTAAGTAATTTCCAGTTCAGATAGAGCAGACATGAGTGTCTCTGGAACAAACTTGCCTCCAAAATCACCAAACTTCCCATTTACATCAGGAACTGTGTAAGTATTGTTTTTCATAAGTATTTATTTCCTTAGCGTTCTTTGCGCATTCTTGGTGAACTTTGCGGTTGAAAAAGATTAACCGCAGAGAACGCAATGAATTATCGCAAAGTGCGCAAAGTTTTTAATAATTCTATTACTTTTTCTTTATCCTTAATTCCATGTGATATTTCTACAGAGGAAGAAACATCAATTCCATAAGGATTTATATTTTTATAAATTTTTTCAACATTGTTAATACTGACTCCTCCAGCAATAATAACTTTTTTACGTAACTCACTTGGAATCAAATTCCAATCGAATGATTTTCCCGTTCCTCCAAATTCGACTTCGTCTTTTACATCCAATAGAATTCCGCAATTATTATACTTCTCAATTGTGGAGAAATCAAAACTTCTATCAACTCCAAAACTTTTTATAACTGGATAATTGATTTGTGAAATATATTCTGGTGATTCATTCCCATGAAGCTGTACGGTTGTTAACTTTACATCTTTTGCTATTTTATTTACAGTTTCAACTTCTTCATTTACAAAAACTCCGACCTTATGTAAAAGAGGAGGAAGTGATGTCGAGATCACTTTTGCATCTTCTGGCAAAATATACCTTTTACTTTTGGGGTAAAAGATAAATCCAATTGCATCAGCCCCATTGTTTGCACAGAGTTGAGCATCTTCTATTTTAGTTATTCCACAAATCTTAATCTTCAATTTCTTGCTCCTTGATGCTGGATTCTTGATCCTGGATTTTCAATACTAGCATCCAGTATCTAGCATCTAGTATCCAGCACCATTCTTTTTAATTCTTCTTCAATATTCTCAGCGCTCATAAAATGTTCACCAACAAGAATTGCATCGGTATTTATTGATTTTAAAAATTCAATATCTTCTTTCGTATTTATTCCAGATTCCGAGACAAGTGTAACATCAGATTTAATAAAATCAAAAATATTTTTTGTAGTATTTAAATCTGTTTGGAAGTTTGTTAAGTCTCTGTTATTTATTCCAATGATTTTATTTAGTGAAAAATTAATTTTTTCTAATTGCTCTTTACTGTGTAATTCCAAAAGTACTTTCATTCCAAGTTCAAATGCTGCACTGCTGAGTTCTTTTATTTGATTTGCAGAAAGTATTTCAGAAATTAGGAGTATTGCATCAGCTCCGTTGGCTTTTGCTTCAAACACTTGGTATTCATCGATGATAAAATCTTTCCGCAAAAGGGGAAGGGATTTTATTTTTGCAATATCGTTTAAATAATTGATATTCCCTTTGAAAAACTGTTTGTCAGTTAAAATAGAGATAGCAGAAGCACCATTATTCATATAAATATCTGCAACAGCCAGATGATTAAAGTCCTTTCTGATTATTCCCTTTGAGGGAGAAGCTTTTTTAACTTCTGCAATTATTGATATGGCTTCTACCTTGGAAAGAGCCTCTTCAAAATTTAGACATGCCTTTTCATAATTATCTGAATCAGAAAAGCGTGAAAGAGTATAATCACGTCTGAGTATTTTTACTTCCTCTTTCTTTACTTCTACTATATCATCAAGGATGTTTTTCATAACTCTTTTTCAAAGCTGATTAGTTGATTTAATTTTTTTAATGCATTCCCCGAAAGGAGCGAATCTTCAGCAGCATTTTGTGATTCATTCAATGTAGCATAGTTGCCAGAAGTATACAATGCTATAGCAGCATTAGCCGCAACTACATTAAAATGAGTCGTTCTAGAACCGCTTGAAAATAGGTCATAAATTATTTGTGCATTATCACTTGGAGTTCCACCAGCAATATCTCCTAATTCAATAGTATCATAACCGAATGTTGAGACGTCAATTTCATCGGTAGTGATTTCGGAATCTTTTAATTCAATAACTTGTGTCGATTGAGTTAGTGTAATTTCATCGTACTGATTATTTGTGCACACAAATGAAACTCTTTCCATTTTAAGCAGTTTAGCAGCTTCTGCCATTTTGAGAGCGGTTTCGTTATTAAATGCTCCAATCATTTGTTTAACAGTGTTTGCTGGATTTGTTAGTGGACCGAGAATATTGAATATTGTTTTGAAACCAAGTTCTAATCTTACTGGAGCGACATTCTTCATCGCTGGATGATAAATCGGTGCAAACAAAAAAGCAATCCCAATTTCCTCCAAAGCTTTTTGTGATTGCTCAGGTGTTAAGTTAATATTTACTCCAAGTTCTGTAAGTACGTCAGAACTACCACTTTTACTGGTGATTGAGCGGTTACCGTGTTTTGCAACATTAACACCAGCACCAGCAACCACAAATGCAACAGCCGTTGAAATATTAAATGAACCGGAATTATCCCCACCTGTACCACAAACATCAATTGTGTTAGTAGTATCTGTTTCAATCTTTATTCCATTATTTCTCATCGCTGTGGCAAATCCAGCTATTTCAATAGGTGTTTCTCCCTTTACTCTTAATGCAGTTAGCAATGCTGCAATTTGCGAATTGTTAATTCCTCCGCTCATTAGTAGATCTGCTGCGGTTGTTGCTTCCTCAAATGATAAATCAATTTTATCTAAAAGTTTGTTTAATATATCTTTTATCATAGTTCTAACCAGTTTTTAATTATTGTTTCACCTTCTGGAGTTAAGATAGATTCCGGATGAAATTGAATCCCTTCAATTGGATACTTTGTGTGTTTAATTCCCATAATAATTTTATCATTTGTTTGGGAAGTAATTTCTAACTCATCTGGTAATGAATCAGAATCAACAATTAGTGAATGATATCTTCCAGCATTAAAGTTGTGATCAATATTGTGATATATTCCAGTTCCATTGTGTTCAACTTCTGACGATTTTCCGTGCATCAATTCAACAGCATTAATAACCTTTGCTCCAAATACTTCTCCAATGGTTTGATGCCCAAGACAAACACCGAGTAGTGGAGTATCTTTTGCAATATGTTTAATGATATCAACTGATATCCCAGAATCTTTTGGGATTCCTGGACCTGGAGAAATTACAATTTTGTCTGGATTAATTTCTCTAACTTCATCCAATGTTACTTTGTCGTTTCTTTTCACAATTATGTTTTTAGTGAATTTTCCAATAAGCTGTACTAGGTTAAATGTAAAGGAGTCGTAATTATCGATTACTAATATTTTTAAGTTATTTATTTGAGTCATCAATCTCCTCTGCATATTTTAATGCCTTCAGTAAAACTGCTGCTTTGTTGTTAATCTCTTTTAATTCAAGTTCCGGTTTGCTATCTGCTACTAGTCCTGCACCGGCTTGCCAATGCACTTTATCCTTAATTGCAAACAGAGTGCGAATGGCAATACACATATCCAAGTTGCCTCTAAAATCGATGTAGCCAACAGCTCCAGCATAAATATTACGTAGACTCTTTTCGTATTCGTGAATTAATTCCATCGCTCGAATTTTTGGCGCGCCAGATACTGTCCCCGCTGGGAATGCTGCTTTGAATGCATCAATTGAATCGCTATCTTCGTTCAGTTTACCCTCAACCCTCGAAACAATGTGCATTACATGAGAGAAGCGATGGATTTTCATATATTCTTTCAAATTGATTGAATCGAATTCACACACTCTTCCTAAATCATTCCTTGCTAAATCAACTAACATAATATGTTCAGCAATTTCTTTTGGATCGCTGAGTAATTCTTTCTCAAGTTCCAAATCTCGTTCTTGTGTTTCTCCTCGTTTGCGAGTGCCAGCAATTGGCAGAATGCTTGCAAATTTATTTTGAACTTTGATTAAATCTTCTGGAGAAGTTCCAATAACTGTTATTTCTTCTGGTAACTCCATAAAATACATATATGGAGAAGGATTAATAATTCTTAATGCACGATAGAGATTTAGTAAGTCACCATTATAATCAGCAGTAAAGCGCTTTGATAAAACAAGCTGGAAAACATCACCATCATAAATATTGCCTTTAGCTTTTTCAACAGTTTCAAAAAATTCTTCTTTATTAAAAACTTCATTTTTATTTATTTCAAAATTAAAATCTGATTTGTAAGATATCGGTTTCCGTAATTCCGTTTTTAACTTAGCAAGATTATCGAGTGCAGAATTATATTCTAATTCAACATCAGATTCTGTAGTTAAATGTACATTTGAAATAAGTAATAGCTGATGTTTATAATGATCAAAAGCAATTATTGTATTAAAAATTCCAAGAATTGAGTCTGGAGTTTCTGAGTTTTCGTGGTTCTTAAATTTTAGTTTATCTTCAATTAATGAAATATTTTCATAACCTATATATCCAACTATACCGCCAGTAAAATCTGGGATATCTTCAATAGTAGGGAATTTATAGGATTTTATTTCATTTTGAAGATAGTCAAAAATATTTTGGTCAATATCTTGAGTTTTGTTCTCTGAAAGTATTTTTAATTTTTTCCCTTTATTGGAGATGATTTTGTGAGGATCAGTTCCGATAAAAGAATATCTTGCAAGTCTACCAATCCCTTCAACTGATTCTAGTAGAAAACAGAATTTATTTTTTTCTCTTAATTTTAGATAAGCCAACACAGGGGTTAACATGTCCCCAGTAATTCTTTCAAAAACTGGAATTACATTGTACTCTTTTGATAATTTAATAAATGTTTCTTTCTTCATCTTATATTTTCACTTACATTATACAAAAAAACCCTTCACAGTGAATGAGAAGGGTTTATAATTTGAATTATTCTATTTCACTGAGCGCTATTGAATATTAATGAACTGCCACCAAGCCCAGTTGTTGTTTTTTGTTGCTGATAATATTTTTAATAAATTTTTCATTATGATTCAAAATATATGGATAATAGTAAAGTGATGTCAAGTATTTTTATTAGTTTGAGTAAAATAATGAATAGTTATGTTAAAATTTATTCACTAAGATAAATTTAACCAATCCTTTAAAAATTTAAAATCATCGTTTGATTCATTTTTATGATAGAACTCATTATTTTCAGGATTGTATTTGTAATCTTTTTGAAATTCAATAATATTTAGTACTATTTCTTTAATTGCATCCATAATGAAATGTAATTCATTATTAGTCATTGTTGGATGAAGTGAAAACCTGACCCAACCCGGTTTTTGAGAGAGATCGTGATGATCAATCATATCAGTAATTCGTTTTGATCGAGTAGGATCAATGTGAAGCAAATAATGTCCATAGGTTCCTGCACATGAGCAGCCGCCTCTCATCTGTATTCCATATCGATCATTTAAAAGCTTGACCATTAAGTTGAAATGAATATCTTCAACATAAAATGAAATTACTCCTAACCGATCTTCAACGTTATTGGCCATTAAATGAATTTTAGGAATTTCTCTAAACCGTTTAAAAGCTATTGGAAGTAGTTCCTCTTCACGAGCGATTATTTTGTCACAGCTCATTTGTTCTTTAAGACGAATACTTAGTGAAGTTCTTATTGTCTGAATAAAACCAGGTGTCCCTCCATCTTCTCGAGCTTCAATGTCGCTGATATATCTATGTTCACCCCAAGGATTTGTCCAATCGACAGTTCCTCCGCCAGGATGGTCAGGAACATTTCTGTGATACAGTTCTTTATTGAATACCAAAACTCCTGAAGTTCCCGGTCCACCAAGGAATTTATGTGGAGAGAAAAATATAGCATCAAGTCTTTTGAGTGGATCGGAGGGATGCATATCAATTATTTTGTAAGGAGCTGAAGCTGCAAAATCTACAAAGCAGTATCCATTATGTTCATGCATAATCTTTGCTAATTCATAAAAGGGAGGTTCAATGCCTGTTACATTGGAACAAGAAGAAAAAGAACCAATTTTGAATTTTCTGGTTTTATATTTTTCAAGAGCTTGCTCTAATTTTTTTACATCAACTAATCCATCTTCATTTGGTTCAAGAACTACTGTATCAGCTATCGTTTCAAACCAACTTGTTTGGTTAGAATGATGCTCCATATGAGTAACGAATACAACTGGGCGTGCTTCTTGGGGAATATTTGTAAACTCTAGCAATTGTTCCGGTAATTTAAATCCTAGAATTCTTTGTAGCTTATTGATAACTGTAGTCATTCCTGAACCGGCAGTAATAATAACATCATTCTCATCTGCATTTACATGTTTTTTAATAATGTCTTGAGCCTGATGATAAGCTTTTGTCATAGTTGTTCCAGTAACGGTAGTTTCAGTATGAGTATTGGCAACAAAAGGTCCAAATTCGTTTTGGATTTTCTCTTCAATTGGTCTATACAGTCTTCCACTGGCAATCCAATCAGCATAAATTATTTTCTTTTCTCCATAAGGGGAGATAAAGGTTTGATCAATCCCTATAATATTATCGCGGAATTTCTTGAAATATGATTCTAATTGTGTCATAACTCTTACTCAATTTTAATGTGTAATATAATAATTTTGTATATTAGAATTAGGGTAGAAAGATCTAACAAATTGTTGCATTACTAAAATTAAATGAATATCTTGATTGAAAATTTTGGAGAGTCAATATGCTGAGATTAAATTTATATAGATGGATTTGCTTCTTAATTATATTTCTTTTAATTCAACAATTTTCATTTTCTCAGAACCTTGAATTGCCTAGAGTAAGCCCCGCAGCAGAAATAACTCAAACAATTGGACTTAGTAAAATAATAATTAAATATAGTCGTCCGGGAGTGCGTGGCAGAGATATATGGGATGGCTTAGTTCCATATAACGAAGGGATCCCATTTCCCTGGAGAGCTGGTGCAAATGAAAATACTACTATCTATTTTTCTAATGATGTGAAAGTAAAAGATCAAGAATTGCTAGCTGGGACTTATGGATTCCATATCATTCCTTCAAATGAAACATGGATTTTAATTTTCAATAAGCAATATAAAGCATGGGGTAGTTTCTTTTACGATAGTGCTGAAGATGCTCTTAGAATTGAAGTAATTCCTGAAAGGATCCATTTTAATGAATGGCTCGAATATCGATTTGAAAATCTCACAAGTAATTCTGCTGATATTTGCATGCACTGGGAAAATCTTAATGTCAGATTTAAAGTCGAATTTAATGAAGTAGAAGTAGTACTTAATAGTATTAGAGAACAACTTTCTTCTTTACCGGGCTTTGGTTGGCAAGGACCAATGCAAGCTGCTCAATATTGCTTGGATAATGATATTAGTTATGATGAGGCGATTAGATGGATTGATCAGTCAATTCAAAGGAATTCCAATTTCTCAAATAATATTGTGAAGGTTGATCTATTATTGAAAATGGGGGAAGATGAGAAAGCTAAGCAATTAGAAAAAATTGCATTTGAAAATGCTTCAGAAGGGGAATTAAATATTTATGGATATCAATTAATTAACAAAGGTAGAATTGAAGATGCAGTTTCAGTGTTTGAATTAAATTTAAATCGCCATCCAGATTCATGGAATGTATATGATAGTTATGCGGAAGCTTTAAATCAATCAGGAAATATTGAAGGAGCCATAAAAAACTATGAAATAGCCCTTTCAAAAGCACCAGAGGACCAAAAGGAGAGAATTCAACAAATTCTAACTACATTAAATAATCCATAAATTTTTGGAATTTCATCTTATTACTTTGTTTATGCGATTACCTATCATTACTTTTATATGATACATTTCTAAAGATAGTGAACTTATCTTAGCCGTATCTAAAAAACATCAAATGTATTTTGTTAAACTATTATAGTGAATTGAGTGAGTTAAATGTTAAATAGAATTTTAAATTTATTTAAAAAAAGCACAGCAGAAAAAAAAGAAAGTCAACACAAACAGATAAAAAGAAAATCCGAGAAGAAGCCCATATCTCAGAAACAAAGCACCAATCTAAAAACCACAACGAAAGCCAATATTCAAAAACAATCTACTCAAAAGAAAGAAACTCGATGGAGTCCAAAGGACTATATAGTTGAAGAGCAAGAAGGGAAAGTTAGATTTTATGATTTACACTTATCCAATGGTATCTTACATGCAATTGCAGATTTGAATTTTCAATATTGTACTCCAATTCAGGCTGGTATACTCCCACATACGCTAAAAAATAAGGATGCAATTGGTAGAGCGCAAACCGGTACCGGTAAAACAGCTGCATTTGGGATCACTGCTATTACTAGAATTATTAAGAGTAATCCTAATATTAAGAGAAGCAAGGGGAGTCCACGAGTGTTAATCATAGCTCCCACTAGAGAACTTGTTCTACAAATTGAAAAGGACACTTTGCAACTTTCTAAATATCACAATCTCAGGATTGTTTCAGTTTTTGGAGGAATGGACTATAAAAAACAGATTAATCAAGTTAAAGGGAAATACATTGATATAATGATTGCTACTCCCGGAAGATTGCTTGATTTTATGAAACAGAAGTTAATTAGATTAAATAAAGTTGAATTATTTGTTCTTGATGAAGCTGATAGAATGTTAGATATGGGATTTCTACCAGATATTAGAAAAATAGAACGAAGTACTCCACGTAAAGAAAATAGACAAACACTTCTATTCAGTGCCACCATTCCAGATAGTATTAAACGTATAACTCAACAGTGGACAAAAGATGCAGAAGTTGTAGAAATTGAACCAGAAAAATTGGAAGCAGATAATATTTCTCAAATAAACTATATCGTATCAAGTGATGAAAAATTTAGGTTACTCTTCAATCTAATAAAGCAGAAGGGTGCAACCAAAATCTTACTTTTTTGTAATCGCAAAGATACAGCGAAAGATTTACAAAGAAAATTGAGTGATCGGTCTGTGTCATCAACTTTGCTGAGTGGCAACATTGATCAGAAAAAGAGATTAAATAGGTTGGAAAAATTTAAAAACGGATTTGTACAAGTATTAGTTGCTACTGATGTTGCCGGAAGAGGGATTCACATTGAAAATGTAACCCACGTAATAAATTATAATTTACCTGAAGATGCTGAAGATTATGTTCATAGGATTGGAAGAACTGGAAGAGCAGGGGCAGTTGGTACTTCAATCAGCTTTGCCTGCGAGGATGATTCTTTTCAAATCCCTAAGATCGAAGAATATATCGGACATAAAATGGAGCTGATCTATCCGGATAGTGATTTATTAAAAGAATTACCAGCAATTACTTTTAAGCCCAAAAAGGAACAAGAACAGGTAAAGAAAAAGGGCAGTGGGAAGAAAAAGAGATATAATCCCTCACACAAAAAGCCAAGCAAATCCAATGATAACCTTCGAGGTTAACCAAAAAATTAAATTTTCTAGTAATGAAAAGATAATTTAATAAAAACTTCGATTCTTAGTTTAACCTCGAAGGTTTGATACTAACTGAGTTTTTATTTTAAGCTTTGAGACTAACCAAAAGATACTTTCAAATTGTCACTTCATATAAATAAATAATTACCGCAATCAAATTATCATGCTAATTCTAAATTGCGGGAATTAGAGTTAGACCTAAAAAGATTTAAATAAAACTTGACTATCCAATAATCTTTTGTTAATTATATTTTATAAGTATAAAATTATTCGTGTTTTAGTATTAACTATTCATGAAAAAGCAACCATCAAATATAATTGTACAATTATTCTTTCTAACATTATTTTACACCCTTTTTAATCCTTCCGTATACGCACAATTAAAAGATCTTAAATTCGAACATATTGGTGTTGATCAAGGACTATCAAGTAGAGTTGTTAATGATGTAATCCAGGACAAAAATGGATTTCTTTGGTTTGCCACCAATAATGGATTGCATAAATATGATGGCTATAAATTTACAGTTTATAAAAATGATCCAGATGATCCATTCTCCATTAGTCACAACAAAATAAATAAGATTATAGATACTGAGATGCATGGTCGTCAAACAATTTGGATAGGTACAGAAGGGGGCGGATTAAATGCATTTGATGTGGAATGGGAACGCTTCATAAATTGGAAGAAGGAAAAAGCTGATACCAGTTGGGATGCTGTTAATAGCGCGCATTGTTGTGTCTTGTATGACTCTGCAAAAGCAGGATTTAAAATGTATTACACTAGTTTTCAGGGAAGCGATAAATATTGGAGAATTGGATTAGCCACAGCTAAATTGAAAAATTCAATACAGGATCTTGAATGGATAAAGTATGAGGGAAATCCAATTTTGGATATTGGAAATGAAGGGGAATGGGATGCTAAAGGTGTTGCATTACCTAGTGTTATTATTCGTGATAATACATATCATATGTGGTATACTGGAGCTCAAGATGGATTGATAACTACTATTGGCTATGCAACGTCAAATGATGGAATCAATTGGAAAAAATATGAAAATAATCCTGTTCTTTCAGAAAATATAGAGCCCACATGGAAGAAGAGTAGTAGTTCTATTTTCCCAAGTGTAATTTTTGATGGTAAAAAATATCATATGTGGTACGGATCATTGGATGATATTTGGGAGGAAGGGAAAATAGGTCATGCTACATCAAAAGATGGAATAAACTGGAAAAAGGATAAGAATAATCCGGTTATAGTTACGTTTTCTAAAGGTCAATGGGGTGATAAGATTGTGGGAGCTCCTTCAGTATTTTATGAGGATAGTCTATATTATATGATATATGGAGCAAAATCTTTTACACCTTATAAAGCGAGTTATCATGCTTTAGCTGTATCAGAAGATGGATCAATATGGAAGCAAAACAACAAACCCATCTTTGAAGTTAATCCCGGTTTTGAGACCTTATTTTGGTCTGCTTCGGTACTTCCCTTTAATAACAAATATCATCTTTGGTATACTGAAGGCGGTGTTGATTATGCAAGCAAATCCACTTCAAATTTCTTGAATATTAGATATGCTTCTTCAACAGACCTTAAAAATTGGGTGAGAAAAAATGAAAATAAAATATGGAAAGAAGGTCACACATGTCTTACAAGTAATTTTGTAAGAACAGTACATTATGATCAGTCCGGTTCTGTTTGGATAGGCCTTTGGGGGGAAGAAGCCGGTCTGAATCGTATTAGAATACCTGAAAAGAAGAAATGGTTTGATCTATTCTTTAATGAAAATAATAATCATTCTCTTGAAATTGATCATTATCTGAATAGTAACTCGGTTTACGATATTGCAGAGGATTATAATAGGAACTTATGGATAGCAGCAAATACCTTTGGAGTCTTTAAATATGATCCGTTAACAGATCATTTCGACAATTATACTATAATATCAGAGACACCCAATTACTTGCCTTCTTTCAGTATTAACACGGTTTATTGTGATAATACGAATACAGTATGGTGCGGACTTGAAAATGGAGAAATATTAAAAATAAGTAGTGTAACCGATTCTGGTGAAGCAGAGAAAACCAAATATACCTTTCAAAACCTATCGGAGATAAAAAAGATATATGGTTATGATAATGAAAACCTTATTCTCTGTCTTCAGGATGGAAAGGTAGAATTATTTAATAAAGAATCTGGCGATCTTATTTCTCCAGAAAATATTTTTACAAATAATGAGTTGATACAAAAACATGGTATTAATTCAATATTTAAAGATAATACAAATATCACATGGATAGGGACTGATAACGGTATAATTAAGATCAATCCCTCAATAAAGAAATTTACTGTTCATAATTTACTGATGAAGAATAAGGGTGTAAGTGCAAATATTCATGTAAAATCAATATTAGAGCCTAATGATGAAAAGAGTGATTTCTTATGGATAGGTACCCAAAACAACGGTATCCTAAAGTACAAACCTGGGTTAGGTGTTTACGGAAAGTATTCATTTAATACATTAAACAATAACGGCTGCTGTGAAAATACGATAAATACAATGTTTGAAGATAAACAAGGAACTATTTGGATAGGGACACCACAGACGCTAAATAGATTTGATCCGGCAACAGAATCACATTTTATTTACCGCAAAGAAGCACACGATCTATATTCAATTTCCGGCGAGGGTATTTATTCTCTGCTGGAAGATAAATCCGGCAGACTTTGGCTCGGTTCTGAGAACGGACTTCAGTGGTACGATCGGGATAATGATAATTTCCCATATGTTATGGCAGAGCATGTGAATACGATTTATGAACTGGAATATGACGGTAAAAGAGTTTTGCTTTTGGGTATGTATGAAAATGGCATCAGAGAACTCGAT
>JBDLIN010000028.1:0-25087 GCA_039714835.1 Bacteroidota bacterium
GCTGGTGATGATTTAGGTGGAATTATCAATAATGCTAGAAATGCTTTCACAGTTGGTAAAGCTGCTGGTTTCACTGATATTGAAGTTGGTTTGAAGAATGAAGAAATTACAGCATTAGACCACAACACTGGCAACTTAGTTGTATCTGCATTTAACAACGGTACAATAGGTGCAAATAAATTTAATGACACTAACTATGGTTCCGGTATTTCTTGGAAAGGATATAATGGATTGTGGCGTTCTGGGCCAGTATTCGGTTCATCAGCTTACAGTTTTGTTAATGGTCAGTCACATAATTATAACCCCAGTTTTTTCGATCTTGTTAACGTAGCATCTGATTTTGCTACCGGATTAACTTCTGAAATAGTTGGTGATGTTACTTTTGATCAAACTTCCCTTGCAGTAATTTCTGATAGTAATGCAGCTAATCCTTTCAAATTAGACATTATCCAAAAAGTATATTCAAAAACCGGTGAAGATGTTGTTTTCTATAGATATGGATTTGTTAATGATAATCCTACACCTATTCCTGGTACTTCTGCTGGTGTTTTCGTTGATTATGATGTCGAAGCTGGCTCATATGATTATACCCAAAACCAAGGTGGTTTATCTTTAGGTCAACATTTAGCTTATCAATATACTGATGTTAATGGACCTTATTTTGGTGTTGTTGCTCTAAATGGTTTAGATGGTGGTATTGTTACTGCTAATGATGTTGCAACTGCTGAAGAACTTAGAACAACTGTTTGGGATTATATTACCAATATTACTGACACTGCTTCAGGTGTTGGTGATCAAAGGACTTGGATTGGAACCGAAATTGGAACAATCGAAGCTGGTGATACTGCTTGGGTTACTTTCGCTTTTGTTGCTGGTGATGATCTAACTGGAATTATTAACAATGCAAGAAATGCATTTACAATTGGTAATGCTGCTGGGTTTACAGATATAGATGTCAGTTTGAAAAAAGAAGGACTTATGACTTTAGATCATAATACAGGAAATATTGTAGTATCTGCATTTAATAATGGAACAATAGGTGCAAATAAATTTGATGGTACTAATTTTGGCTCCGGTATTGAATGGAAAGGGACAAATGGTTTATGGCGTTCTGGTCCTGTGTTTGGAACTACTTGGTCAGGTACCGTTAATGGTCAATCTCATAATTATAATCCTAGCTTTTTAGATCTTGTTAATGTTGTATCTGATTTTGCTTCTGGATTAACTTCTGAGATAGTTGGTGATATTACTTTTGATCAAACTTCTCTTGCAATTATATCTGATAGTGCAGCTGCTAATCCTACTAATTTAGACATCATCCAAAAAGTATACTCAAAAACCGGTGAAGATGCTGTTTTCTATAGATACGGCTATGTAAATAATACTGATTCAGCAATTAGCGGTTTTTCTGGTGGTGTTTTCGTCGATTATGATGTTGAAACTAGTAGTACAGACTATCTAAACAATCAGGGTGGTTTTGTTGTAGATACTCATCTTGCATACCAATTTGCTGACGCAACAGGTGGTTATTACGGTGTTGTGGCTATCAACGGTTTAGACGGTGGAACTATAACCTCTACTGATGTAGGTACTGAAGAAGAATTGAGAACTGCAGCTTGGGGCTATATTTCAAGTCTTGATCAAACTGATCCTGGTATAGGAGACCAAAGAACTTGGATCGGAACTGAAGTAGGTACAATTGAGGTTGGTGATACTGCGTGGGTTACATTTGCTTTCGTTGCTGGTGATGATCTAGCCGGAATCACTAAAAATGCAAAAAATGCTTTTGTTATTGCTGAAGCGGCTGGTTTCACAGAAATTGAAGTAGGAGTGGAAAAAAATGATTCTGGTCTCCCAATACGTTTTGAATTATCTCAGAACTATCCTAATCCTTTTAATCCTAGTACAACAATCAAATACTCTATTCCAGCAAACAATACAAATGCTGTACAAACAACAAAGATCGTTGTTTACGATATTCTTGGAAAAGAAGTTCAAACAATTGTAAATGAAAAACAAAGTGCTGGACACTATGAAGTATCGTTTGATGCAGGAAATCTCAGCTCCGGTGTTTACTTCTATCGTATTCAACATGGAGAGTTTGTTTCCAGTAAGAAAATGATGTTGCTCAAATAGAGGTACTATGTTAATAAAACCTCACTTGTTATTCTTTAATAATAAGTGGGGTTTTCTATTTTAAGTTTTATAAAAGTCATTGGAGGAAAGATGAACAAACTTTATTTTTTTATATCACTCTTTATTTTTATTTCAACATTATCCGCTCAAGTAATGGACGGAACTTGGTCTTGTGCCTATGCAACAGTTGATGATCAAAGCAATGGAACGGGATATAACACAATTTCTGTCGCCGTTATTGGAAATAATAATTTTGCCGCTTTAGTCAGAAGAGGGTCCAACGAAACAAATTTTCTTGTTGGATATAAAGATGCTGATTCAATAAATGGAAGACTCGGAAGTTATGGCTATGGGTCAGGAGATTTAGGGGGTTTACAGCAGATATGGTTAAATGGTTTTGATCAAGTTTATATGCGTGAAGCTCTTGATCTAGCATCATGGAATAATTTAATCTTTGTTCCAAATAATGATTTTGATCATAATATTTTAGTATTTGAACTAAAAGAGGATTCTATCTATACACATCCAATGAGAATGCAAACAGGAACCGAAGATTCTTTATGGGCAATTGATATTGACAGTGAAGGTCATGTTTTTGTTACTACTCAAGGGAATTCAGACAACCCAAGTAAGGTGTTGGTTTATGATTCTCCGGATAACGAATCTGCTTGGAGTAGTGGTTATTCTGCAACACCTTTACAAACACTTACTCTACCAGATAATGGTTCTGCACGTGGTATTACTGTAAATTCTGATGGATCAGTGTTTTATGTTTCTAATTATGATAATGGAAAAATATACGCATATGTTGGAAATCCTACAGATGGTTATACAATATCTACTACTTTTGAATTTGAAAGAATTGACTTATATACAGGACAATCTTTAGGGACTGATACTTTAACAGGATCACCTTGGGGTTTACAATTCCTAAATAATAATAATATTCTTTTTGCAGCAATGGATGTTGATTTTTGGACTGGTACTGGTTATGAATATGGTCGAGTTTTAGCAATTAATCCGAATACAGGTGATGTAATAAATGAACTTGATGTTGCTGAATGGAATTATCTTACTTGTGATTCATCATACTACAGACCTTCAACAACTTCTCCAGGAAATGCATCTGGATATACGTCAACATATAATATCGATTTTGATAATGAAGGAAATATGTACAGTCAATCCTATTATGGGTGGACAGTTGAAAAATGGCTTTATTCAGGTACACTTCCTACCATTGAATTAACAATTACAAGTGTGAAAAAATTGGATCCTAAAATTCCAACCAGTTTTAATGTTTCACAGAACTATCCAAATCCATTTAATCCATCAACAACAATTGAATTCTCAATTAAAGAAAGGGTAGAAATTGTTCTTTCAATTTATAATATTAACGGGGAATTAGTTACTCATCTGATAAATGGTGTCGAATTTGAAAGTGGGACTTACAGTATTACTTTTAATGCCTCAAATTTATCCTCCGGAACATACATTTATAATATCAGTAATGGCCTTAATAATATTTCTAAAAAGATGACCCTAATAAAATAAGTAGTGCATTATTTTAATTGGTGATGAGTAAAAATATCCGGCTTCGGTCGGATTTTTTATTATCCAATTTCCAGTTATATTTTTAAGTTAACAGAAATGAATGTATTTTTAGAATAATAATAAATTAAGATAAAATAATATGGATCGTCCAATAAAATTTCTTGAAGGAGAAAAAATTTATCTTCGCCCTTATGATGAAAAGAAAGATTTAGAACTTTTTCAATTTGGGAAAAATAATTCTGTAGTTAGGGAAACCCTATTCTTATTTAGACCTTTATCTGAAGAGGCAGTGAATAATGAAGCTAGAGAATGGCACAATAATAAAGAAAATGTTCTTTTCACAATATGTGAACAAAACAGTGATGAACCGATTGGTGAGACAGGTCTTTTTAGAATTGATTATGTAAGTAGAGCAGCAACATTTTACATTGCCATTTATGATCCGCAATATTGGGGGAAAGGATATGGTAGTGAAGCAACAGAATTATTACTAAAATATTCGTTCGATATTTTAAATCTGAACCGAGTGCAGTTACATGTTGCATCAAACAATTTAAAAGGTGTAAAGATATACGAAAAATGTGGTTTCAAAATCGAGGGAACACTCCGCGAAGCAATGTACCATAATAATGAATATATCGATTTTTTTGTAATGGGAATATTACGAAAGGATTATTATAAAAAATAATTTATTTATTACTCTGTGTACCTTTGTGCCTTTTTTGTGCACTCTGTGTCCTAAAAAAAAGCGTTACACAGAGAACCGCAGAGAAGACACGAAGATTCACAAAGAAAATTTTATAAAATAAAAAAACCCGACCTTTATTCAAAGCCGGGTTTATAAGTTTTATCTAGAATCAAGTATCTAGCATCCAATTTACTTCAGTAACGTCATCTTAACAGATTTCTGGAAGTTACCATATTTAAGTGTATAAATATAGTTACCACTTGCTACTTTTTGACCTGCATTATTTGTACCATTCCAATCAGCTTCATAATTTCCTTTAGCAAATTCCTCTGCGTTTATCAGAGTTTTTACTTCTCTACCAAGCATATCATAAACAATTAGAGAAATCTCTTTTGCAACCGGAAGTGAGAACCGGATATTTGTAGTTGGATTAAATGGATTAGGATAATTTTGTTCTAGGACATAATCACTTGGAGTTACAATATTTAGTTTTAATTCTTTTACACCAGTACCTGGACCATATTGGAAAAGTCTTATTTGGTTATTGTTTTCATTGAATACTTTTGTTTCAACTTCTACGTAAGCAGAGCCATCCCAAGTTTTTGTAATAACTGTTAAAGAATCATTAACATTTGCTTGATAAGATGCAACTACTTCAGGAATTCCATCTCCACCAATAATATCACCAGATGACATCTTCATTATACCAGGATTACCCCATGCACCTTTTGAGTATACAGTGTCTACAACGCCGGCAGAATCAGTTATAGTAGTTGTTTCCCATTCACCTTCATCTTCACCGCCATAGTAATAAGCAATATCATAATTGTTACCATCCATAATATCACCACTTCCACTATATTCAATAGCTACAAGTTTTTCTCCATAGAAACCACCTACAAGAATTTCATCTCTGCCATTATTATTTAAATCCGCTGCATGGCATCCCCAATATTGAGCTGAACTATCAACTTCAGGGCTCATTTCTACATTAGTTTTAAGTATAGCAAAATCTTCTGCTTCCCAAATGTCTGTTCCATTTGAACCTTGTGCTTGTGAAACTAATGATAAATCGTAACCTGGATATACAACACTAGCAATTTCATCTTTTCCGTCACCATCAACATCTGCAACTGCAAGTCCCATAAAAGCAACACCATCAACTTCATCTGCTTTTAAATATTCATAATAATATGGCCCTGCAACACCGCCATCAGGATTTACAACTGGGAAAGTATAATCATCTGCTCCATTTACTTCAATAGATGAGAATGAATGAAAATTCCAAGTATGGTTAACAATTTCATTTACGTCATCACCATCAATATCAGCAGAAACAATTTCCCATTGAGAACCTCCAGTAATAGCACCTGTAGCATCAGTTGTTGGATCACCAGCTTCAACTACCCAAGATGCAAATCCAGGAGCATTACCGTTAATTGTTAAAAGATAAACATTCATATCTTTATTAACGACATAAAGTTCGTCTTTTCCATCACCGTCAAAATCTGCTACAGTACCCCCTCTTTCGCGGTCCATTCTGAATTCACCAAAACCATCACCAATTTTCATTGCAGCTGGGAAATCAATGATAGATTGTGTTCCATAATCATTATCGCCTACATTTTCGAAAACCATTACACTACCTTCATATCTTGGTCCAACGGGAAAAATTATTTCACCATTTCCATCACCATCCAAATCACCAAATTGTACCCATCTAGGAGTAGATGCATTATTTCTTTCTAAATCAACTGGGGAAGACCAAACTAATTCTAGATTTTCAGAGTCAACATATTCTAAAACATGTACCCTACCACCTCTTGAATAATCGGTAGCCAAAATTTCTGGTTTTCCATCCTTATCTAAGTCATCAGCAACTACAACAGAGCGAACTCCACCATGATACCATGGTCTGAGTGTGTCAGCTAAATCCTGTGCATTACGATTAAAAATTGCTTTTGAGTTTAACTGCGCAAACATTGATGATGCCCCGACTAAGATTAATAACAGTATAAATGCTTTTTTCATAATTACCTCCTAAAGTAATTTGTTTGAAATAATTAATTATTGTCTGTTAATATAATGAATATATGTTAAATTGAAAATAATCTGAAAAGCTATAAAAAAAAAGGCTGTATCAATTTCATTAGCACGGACCCCATTAACCACAACAAGGTGAAATTTGATACAGCCCCAGTATAAGAGAAACTGTATAGTAATTAATCTCTAAATCAAAACAATAATTTTTAATCCATCATCATTCTTAAGAACGAAGAACTATCATCATCTTCAACATCATCATTATTTTCAGAATCATCTTTGAAGTTGAAACCAGTTTGTGTTGCTGGATCTTGATCTAAAGCTTTTTTAGCATTCTGAATTCTCATAAATGTTGGAACTTCAAGATCAGCATTTTCATCTACCTCAAATTTCCCAAAGGAAAATCCTTGAGCTACTTTATCATCCGGTTTTTCTTCTTTTTCAGATACAGAAGTTGACAATGGTGTTTGATTTACTCTAGTATCTGTATTAAATCCAGTTGCAATAACAGTATAAGAAACGTATTCATTCATCTCTTCTTTCTGTACTAAACCAAAGATGATGTTTGCCTCTTCACCGGCCGCATCATAAATTATTTGATTTCCTTCATTTATTTCTTTCATTGTTAGATTAGATGAGGCTGTTACATTCAGAAGAATGTTCTTCGCACCTTTTATACTTACTCCTTCAAGCAGAGGTGAAGAAATAGCCTTTTGTGCAGCTTCTTCTGCTCTAACTTCACCACTTGATATACCGCAGCCCATCAATGCTTCGCCACTCTGATTCATAACAGAACGGACATCCGCAAAGTCAACATTTATAATTCCAGAAACAGTAATAATTTCTGCGATTCCTCTTGTGGCTTCGTGTAAAACCTCGTTAGGTTTATCAAATGCCTTAAACGCTCCAGCTGAATCGTCAAGTATATTCAATATTCTTTCGTTAGGAATTACTATGAGACTATCTACATACTGTCTTAGTTCGTTAATTCCCTCTTCAGCATTCAGCATTCTCTTTTTGCCTTCCCATCTGAATGGCTTTGTAACAATTCCAATTACCAGGGCACCGAGACTTTTAGCAATTGAAGCTACAATAGGTGCTCCACCAGTTCCGGTTCCACCGCCCATACCTGCAGTAACAAAAACCATATCGCTGGCTTCAAGAATTTTAGTAATTTTTTCTCTGTCCTCTTCAATAGCTTTCTTCCCTACATTAGGATCAGCACCAGCACCAAGACCTTTTGTAAGATTGGCACCAATTTGAATTTTGTGATTTGCACTGCTTACTTCAAGCACTTGTGCATCAGTATTAATTGCAACATACTCAACTCCAGAAAGTCCTCTTTTTATCATACTTTCAAGAGCATTGCAGCCGCCTCCACCTATACCAACTACTTTCAGTTTCGCCGATAATTCAGGTTCTTGGTCGAGAGTGGCAAATTTAGGCATATTACCTCCTTGTTGTGGTTAAATTATAATTCATCAAAAAACTCTACTATCTTTTTAAAAACTCCAGCAATGTTAAATGAACCTTGCTTTTTCTTAACGTCAAATCCTTTCCATGTATCACTTGATCTTGTCCCAGGAATTCCTTTAATCAAACCAGAAACTGTGGCAAATTCCGGGCTTCCAATTTCATTGGATAATCCTTCATCCAGCTCTAAAGGCACACCTATTCTACAAGGCAAACCTAATACGCTTTCTGCAAGATCAGTACATCCTCGAAGTAAAGATCCGCCACCTGTAAGTACAACACCAGCTTTTATTTTACCTTTTAAACCAGATTGACGTAGTTCATTATCTATAAGAGCAAATAACTCTTTCATTCTAACACTAATTATTTGTGTAAGTAGTGTAACAGGAATTTTTACATTCCCCCTTGCACCTACACCTTTTATATAAATATTTTCATCTTTTATTATTGCTTCCTGCAATGCATATCCAAATTCTTTTTTAATTTGTTCTGCATCAGCGCTTACAATACCAAGAGATTCTCTAATGTCATTAGTAACTTGATTCCCAGCAATTCCAAAAACTTTTGTATGCTTAATACTTTTATCGTGAAATATCGCTACATCAGTTGTACCACCACCAATATCAATTAGTACAACTCCCAAATCCTTTTCATTTTCTTCAAGTACCGATACGCTGGACGCTATTGGTTGAAGAATATAATCATTAACAACAAAGCCTGATTTTTCAACCGATCTCTTGATATTTTGAATTGCCGGCACAGATGCAAGAACTACATGATTTACTGCTTCAAGTCTTGAACCGCACATACCAATTGGATTATCAATACCACCTTGATGATCCACAAAAAATTCTTCAGGAATTATGTGTAGAATTTGTCTATCAACCGGAATTTTTATTGTTCTAACATCAGCTTTTAATCTATCAAGATCTTCTTGAGCAATTTCGTTATCAGCATTACTTATAGTAACGTAATTCCTATGTCTAAGACTAGTAATGTGTTCACCTGCAACTCCAACATTGAGTTCTTTTATCTGCATACCAGCTCTATTAGATGCAATAGACATCGCTTCACTAATTGCATTACTTGTCTTTGCTATATTTGCGACTAATCCTTTATTCAAACCGTCAGATGGCGCTACTCCAAATCCGAGTACTTTTAACGAGGTCTCCATCTGTTCAGCAATAACTGCACAGACTTTTGTAGTTCCAAGATCTAAACCGGCTATAATATTTTGCTTCATGAGTTACTTCCTCTAGTGTCATCGTTATTATCAACTGACCTACCAATGTATATATGTTCTGAATATCTCAAGTCAATATATTCAATACCATCCCTTAAAAATTTATTATCCAAACTCTGGACTAGTTGTTCTAAATACATAATTTTCTCAATTTCTCTTTTTCTTCCAATTACAATAGGAAAATTGAACTGTGAAAATTGAATAACAATATCTCTTCCTTCCCTTAAATCAATTTCAGAAATGTTTTCATACAAATCTGGATTTATTAACTTTAAAGTTGATATCATTTTCAAACCTGTAGTTATATCAGAGTTGGAGAGAATATTCTCAAACTCACCCATTTCATTTGCACCAAGTGGATTGCTAATGATCGGGTAATCTATTTTTTCAGAAAGAGGTAACTTGGGAATTTTAATGTTATCCTCGGTAACTAAACACTCATTATTACCATACATTAATAATGATTCAAATTTCTTTTCATAAATTGTTATAGACAATGTATTCTCATTTAGAATAGCATCAACTCGCTGAACATAAGGGTGCTTCTCCAATCTATCTTTAATAATTGCAGAAGTTAAATTTTCATACAAAGTTTCGTCTTCAATATTTGCAAAGCGATAATATTCGTCTGTTGGCAAATGAATGTTTCCATCTAATTGAATAAACTTTATACTATTTTCCTCTTTATTATCAACAGAAATTGATGTGACCACTATCATTCCCAGAACAATAACGAAAAAAATGATACTTGATATTTTTACTTTATCATTTATTTGCACTATAAATCCTTGCTGTTTTTATAGAGCTTTATAAATTCTTCTCCAAATTTCCAGATATCTCCTGCTCCAAGCGTTATGATGATATCACCTTTTCTTTCCAAAGCCATTAGCAACTCAGGTACTTTCTCTTTTTCTGGCTCGTAAATTACTCTCTTATGCCCATAACTTTTAGCAGCATTAGCAACTAATTCACCACTTACTCCTTCAATTTTCTCTTCACGAGCAGGATAAATATCTGTACAGATAAAAACATCAGAATCCAAAAATGCTCGTCCAAATTCAGCATAAAAATCTTTAGTCCTAGAATAAAGATGAGGCTGGAAGACTGCAACTAATCGTCGTTTCCATCCATTTCTAATACCGGAAAGAGTTGCACTTATCTCTGTAGGATGATGGGCATAGTCATCTACAACAAGAATATCATTCACAAATTTTGTTTCAAATCGTCTATATACTCCGGTAAATGCTTCTAAAGCCTTTTTAATAACACTAAACTCAACACCTAGCTCTGTTGCTATGGTAACAGCAACCAGTGAATTTTTAATATAGTGTGTACCTGGAAGATTAATAGTGATTCTCCCAAGTTCTTTTCCTTTATATACTACTGTATAAGAAGAGTTAAACTCATCATGTTCGATATCAACAGCTCTTACATCAGCTTGATGAGTAAGTCCGTATGTAATTGTTTTTTTATTGATTAAAGGAATAATATCCTGCAATGCTGGCTCATCTAAACAGAGTACAACAAAACCAAAAAATGGGACTTTATTCGCGAATTGAATAAATGCTCCTTTGATATCATCAAGATCTTTATATGTATCTAGATGTTCTGATTCAAGAGTTGTTATAGCTGCAATACTTGGAGTAAGACTCAAAAATGTTCTATCAAATTCATCTGCTTCAACTACAATGTAATCACTATTTCCTAATCTGGCATTGGTTCCACCGAGCCCGCTTAATTTACCGCCAACAATTATTGTAGGATCAATTTCTGCTTCAGTTAATACAAGTCCGACCATTGATGTTGTAGTGGTCTTGCCATGGGTACCTGCGATACCAATTCCATACTTCATTCTCATTGTTTCAGCCAACATCTCAGAACGTTTTATCACAGGAATATTTCTTTCAATTGCTTCTTTAACTTCCGGATTCTCTGTATTAACAGCAGAAGAATAAACTAGAACATCACAATCAGATAAATTTTCAGCTGAATGTCCTATGGATACTTCAATTCCAAGTTCTCTTAGTCGTTCTGTGTTGGCTGATTCACTCATATCTGAACCAGCGATTTGAAATCCACGGTTGAGCATTAATTCAGCAATTCCGCTCATTCCAATTCCACCAATTCCCACAAAATGTATTTTTTTAATAACTTTTTGAAACATTTATCTCAATAATCCTTTAAGTAAAAGATGCAATTTGTATGACCTTTTTTGCAATAAGATCAGCAGCATCAGGTTTAGCAAATTTTTTAATATTTATTTTTAACTCATTTAGTTTTTCATCATCAAAAATGAGTTTCCTTACTATATCCACAATATTGCTTTCAATTTCACTATCCTTGATTAACTCAGCAGATTTTGAGTCAAAAAGTAATTTGGCATTTTTAAATTGATGATCTTCTGCAACATTAGGAGAAGGGACGAAGATCGTTGGTATACCAAGTGTAGCAATTTCAGCAATAGTGGTGGCTCCAGCACGCGCAATTAATAAATTTGTAACTGAATAAGTTAATGAAATATTATCAAAGTATTTTAAAACTTTTGCTTTATCATCATCATATTTTCTATACTTTTCGTAGTATATTTCACCTGTCTGCCACAGAATCTGAATCCCCAAACTTTTAAGTTCATCTAAATTTTTCGCTACAGCTTCATTAATTGACCCAGCACCAAGACTGCCTCCAATTATTACTAATGTTCTTTTGGTAATATCTAAACCAAAATACTGGATAGCTTGCTCCCGTTCGTGCAGTTTCATATCCATCCTTATGGGATTTCCACTATTTACAACTTTTGAGGGATCACGAAAATATTTTTTCGATTCCTCAAAACTGACAAATATTTTTTCTGCTTTCTTTTCAAGTAACCTATTAGTTAATCCCGGATAACTATTTTGCTCTAGTAATACAATCCGTGCTCCTAAAATTGATGCTCCCCACAGAGCTGGTCCAGAAACATATGCTCCTGTGCCAATTGCTACATGAGGTTTGAATTTAATATTGATCCAAAGTGATTGTAACATTGAAACAAGTAACTTAACAGGAAGTAATAAATTTTTTAGTGTCAACTTTCGTGAAATACCACTAATCCATATAGATTTAAAATTATATCCCATCTCAGGAACTACTCTAGACTCAATTTTATTTTTTGTTCCCACAAATAATAATTCCAGATTTGGCTGCACAGTTTGCAGCTTTTGAGCAACAGCTATTGCAGGATATAAATGTCCACCAGTTCCACCACCGGCAAGTAAATATCTATATGTGACTTGTTCTTTATTCAATCACGTTTACCTTGTTTTGTAAACTTCTATTCGTTTGAATCGCTATGTTAATTAGTATTCCAACTGATGCACAGAATAAAATAATTGATGTTCCTCCAAAACTAATAAATGGAAGAGTAATACCTGTAGTTGGAAGAAGACCTGTTACAACAGCAGCATTAATAAATGCGCTCATAATTATATTAAAAGAGATTGCAAAACCTAACAACTGGCCATATTCATCCTTAGCTCTTTTTGCAATAACTACTCCGATAGTAAATAGAGCGAAGAAAAGAACTAAGGTTAATACAGTACCTAACAATCCAAACTGCTCACCTAATACGGAAAAAATGAAATCCCCATATGCCTCGGGAAGGAATAAATCACTCTGACGACTTTCTCCTATTCCCACACCAAAAATACCACCACTACCTAAACCAATCCAAGCTTGCATCACCTGAATATTCGGCTCGGAATTGTTATTAATACTTTCTATAAAACCAAAAATTCTCTGTCTTGAATGAGGAAACATCAGCATTGCAGCAAAACCTGCCAAAGTAGTTGAGCCTAGCGTAACAAAAATATGACGTAATCTGCTACCTCCTATGTATAATAAAGTAAAGCTTGTAAATACGATTATCATACTTGTGCTTAGATTGGGTTGGATCAATACTAATCCGGCAATAACAAATATCCAGACAAGTGTATATCTAAATCCGTGTTTGAAATCTCTGAGCAATTTTCCTTTTCTTTCAATCATTCCAGCAAGATGCATGAAGAGTACTAGCTTTGCTAATTCTGATGGTTGAAATCTTATAACTCCTAGATCAATCCATCTTGCCGCTCCTTTAAATTTTGGAGCCAATAAGACAGTAAGGATAAGCATTGCAATTACAACAAAGAGCATTGGTTTGCTATATTCTTTATAAGTTTCGTAAGGAATTATCGCAAAAATAATACCTGCACCCAATGCTGTAATTATTTTACCAATATGGGAGCGAAATAGGAAATAGATATTATCAAACTTTACTTCACTATAGGCGCTACTGGCAGTAAATACTAAGACTGCACCTAAAAGCATAAGAAGAAGAACGATAACTATGATTGATCTTACTAAATTTTTCATTTTTTTATACTCTCTACTGCCTTTTTAAAAACTTGACCTCTATGTTCATAATTGTTGAACATATCAAAACTAGCGCATGCTGGAGATAGAAGAACTATATCTCCGCTAACAGCATCCATATTTGCTTGAGTCACACAATTATCAAGTGTTTCTTTGATTTCAACAGAAACAATATCTTGGAAATATTCTTTTACTTTTTGTGCTGAAGAACCAATTGCATATATCTTTTTTACATTATTCTTTATCAACTCTTTAATCCTGCTATAGTCATTTCCTTTATCTGTACCTCCTAAAATCAGCAAAATTGGTTTCGAAAAACTGCGAAGTGCATACCATACTGATTCAACGTTGGTAGCCTTCGAATCATTCACATACTCTACACCTTTGATTACTTTTACCAATTCTAGTCTATGTTCTACACCTGAGAATGAACTGATGGCCTTCAGAATTTTTTGATCGTCAATCCCTATTAGTTTTGCAATTGTAATAACTGTAAGAGAATTATACTGGTTGTGCTCACCTCTGAGACTAAAAGATTTAGTCGTCCCTATCAATTCTGATTCATTCCCGACATTGAAATGAATGTTTTCTCCATCAATGAAACATCCATCTCCATCAAAGGGAGATAGAGAAATACCAAAACAATTAGAAATTCTCTCTGGATATTCAGATACAATTTTATCGTCTTTATTATAAATAAAGTTGTCTGAATCATCCTGGTTCATCATAATTTTAAACTTTGATCCTATGTAATAGTTAATATTTTCTTCATACCTATCCAAATGATCCGGCGTTATGTTGAGTATTGATGCATATTTCGGTTTGAAAGATTCAATATGATCTAATTGAAAACTGGAAACCTCTAGAGCAACAAACTCATTTTCCTTTACATCTAAAACCACGTCAGAAAATGCAATTCCAATATTACCTGCAAGATAAGTTTTCTTACCGCATCTGTTTAGTACGTGTTCACACATACTTGTTGTTGTTGTTTTTCCATTCGTTCCGGTTATGGCAATTATGGAACCACGGTTAAACCATGATGCAAATTCTATTTCACTTATAATTTTAATATTTCTTTTAACGGCTTCACTCAGTACTTTTGAATTAGAAGGAACTCCCGGACTTGTTATTATAAACTCACAATCGTAAACTTTTTCAGAGTGATTTCCAGTTTCATATTTGATACCTAACTCATCCAATTCTTTTAGGCTGTCTGCTTTAATTTCAGACGATACATCACTAACAAATGGAATTGCTCCTAATTTCTTAGCAAGTTTTGCTGCTGCAATACCACTTCTAACAGCTCCTAAAACGGTTATATTTACACCCGATATATCTTTCATCTTACCTTGAATGATGCCAAACTGATTATTATTAAAATGATTGTAACTATATAGAAACGCATAACTATTTTCGGTTCTGCCCACCCTAACATTTCATAGTGATGATGGATAGGTGACATTTTAAATATTCTTCTACCTTCTCCAAATTTTCTCTTAGTGTATTTGAAGTATAATCTTTGAATAATTACCGAAATTGTTTCAATAAAAAACACTCCACCAAGTATGGGAATTAATAATTCTTTCTTTATTAAAATCGCTATAACTCCAAATGCCCCACCAAGAGCAAGTGATCCGGTATCTCCCATAAACACTTGAGCTGGATAAAAATTAAACCATAAAAATCCTAACCCAGCTCCAATTATTGCTGCAATAAATACTGTTAGCTCTCCCGATCCTGGTAAATAGATTATATTTAAATAATCCGACCAAATAATATTTCCTGATACATAACTCATAACTGCTAGAGCTAACATCACAAAAGTAATGGTTCCCATTGCTAAACCATCAAGTCCGTCTGTTAAATTCACAGCATTTGAAGTTGCTGTAATTATAAATACTACTGCCGGTATATAGAGATATGAGAACTCCCAATTCATATTTTTAAAAAATGGTAAAGTTGTTTGAGTTGTATACTCTGATAATTCCGGCATAAGATAAATTGAACCTCCAAGAATAAGACCAACAAGAACTTGTCCCATCAATTTATAACGTGCGATCAATCCTTTAGAATATTTTTTAATCACTTTAAGATAATCATCAATGAATCCTACAAAACCAAGAAATACAGTCCCAAAGAGAGCTAGAAGAATGTATCCGCTCAAGAGATCACTCCAGAGAAGAACTGGCACTACAATAGAAAGTAGAATAATTATACCACCCATTGTTGGTGTTCCTGCTTTCTGCAAATGTGACTGTGGTCCTTCTTCTCTGATAGTTTCACCAATTTGCTTTTTCTTTAGAAGCTCAATAATCTTTGGCCCGATAAAGAATGCAATTAGCAGTGCTGTTATTGCTGCAATTGAGGATCGAAAAGATAAATATTTAAATACACCAAAGCCTGGCGGTGAAAATATTTCATCTATATAATCAAATAGGTAATAGAACATTATGCTGCCTGTTCCCTTATTTGTTTAACAAAATCTTCCATACGCATTCCTCGTGAACCTTTTACCAACACGACTTGGTTAGTCAAATCACTTTTATTTATATAGGATTTTAATCCTAATCTATTCGAAAAATGTGTTGAATTTATTTTAGCCTTTTTCAATTTTTTATCAAGCGAACTCATCATTTTGCCAAGTAATAATACATTTTGGATCTTACTTTTTGAGATTAGAATATGAAGATTTTTATGATACTCAACTGATTTTTCCCCAAGCTCAAACATATCACCTAGAATGAGTGTCTTAGTCTTGTGTTTTTTTATGCGTTTTAGTAAATCAATTGCTGTTTCCATTGAAGATGGATTTGAATTATAAGTATCATCAATTAAAATTAAACCGTTTAAAAACTCAGTACTTAATCTTCCTTTAATTTGTTCTAATTTTCCTACTCCACTTTTTATTTGTCGAGTGGATAGTTTTAAAAATTGAGCAATTGCTATTGCAGCCAAAACATTTTGAGCATTTGACTTTCCAAATATTGGAAGAGTAACCTCAATGCTTTTTCCCTTATAGTTTACACTAAGAATCGTTCTTCCATCCTTAGTATAGCCAACTATTTTTCCCTTTACATCACACTGCCCTCTGAATCCATAAGTTACTTTTGTATTAGATTTTTTTGAATTCTTTCTAATTATTTGATCATCATTATTAATAAATAGAGTTCCATTACTTTCAACAGTTGAATCGAACAGAGCACTTTTTTCTCTATATACACCTTCACGATCAATTAAATACTCCAGATGAGAATCCCCGATATTAGTAATCAATGAATAATCTGGGCTTGCAATTTGAGCAGTATATTTAATTTCCTCAAAGTGATTAGTACCATGTTCAAGAATTAACACTTCACAAGAAGATTTTGTTGCAAATAAAGTTAATGGCACACCAATATGATTATTGTTATTAGCAACTGTTTTTTCTGTTTTATATTTTTCACTTAATAACGTTGCTAGAATTTCTTTAGTAGTTGTCTTACCATTACTGCCTGTTATTGAAATTACTTTGGAATTAAGTTTCATTCTCCAAATATGTGCCAATTCTCCATAAGCAATGGTTGTATTTGGGACAGTAATAATAGGTAGATCAAGATGATCAAATTGCTTTAACTTTTTATTACTTATTAACAAAGCTGAGGCACCTTGTTTTACTGCTTCATTTACGAATTGATGTCCATCAAATTTCTCACCTTTAATTGCCACAAAAAGTGAATTCTTTTTAATTGTACGTGTATCAATTGAAACAGAAGTAACAGCTTTAAAAGAATCTGGATTATAGATTACCGAACCGGAAAGATTAAATATGTCATTTAAGGTAATTCTCATCCGCACTCTTCTAAATATTTAATAGCTGTTTCTTTATCTGAGAAATGCTTTTTAACTCCATCGATAAGCTGATATTCTTCGTGTCCTTTCCCAGCTATAAGTATCACTGCGTTATCCTCAGAATCACAGATTGCCTTTTTTATTGCCTCCTCTCTATCAGGAATTATCATTGCAATTTTATTTTCAATACCGCTCATTATTTCTTCAATAATTTTGATAGGATCTTCTGAACGAGGATTATCTGATGTAACAATAATATTATCACTAAGCTCGGCAGCTATCCGACCCATGATAGGCCGCTTAAATCTATCTCTATCACCCCCACATCCAAATACAGTATATATAGGTCTGTTTCCGTTTACAATATGCTGTAAAGACTCCAAAGCTTTTGCGAGGCTGTCTGCAGTGTGAGAATAATCAACTATCACTTTTTTCAAACCGTTGCTAATTACTTCAAATCTTCCCGGAACTTGCGGTGTTGATTTAATACCTTCAATTACAGTTTCATTCTCTAAATTTTCAAGTATTCCAATTGCTGCAGCTGCAGAGGCATTGTATGCATTAAACTTACCAACCAATTTTGTCTCAAAGTGATTTTTACGGTTCTGGTAATTGAGATCAAAAGAAGTTCCATCTAGATCATATTTTACATTTGTAATTTTGTATGATGGTGTTTTATCTATTCCATAAGAGAAAAGTTCACATTCATTATCTTTCACAAGTGTTTCTGAATGCTTGTCATCTGAATTAATAACTATTTTACCTTCCGGTTTTAATGAATCAAATAGTATTTTTTTAGCTTCAAAATAATTATTGAAATCTGCATGAAAATCTAAATGATCAGATGTAATATTTGTAAAAACAGCATAGTCGAAATCCAAACCATGAACCCTATCTAAAGCAAGTGAATGAGAAGAAACTTCCATTACACAATGAGTAAAATTGGAATCAACCATTTCTTTTAAATACTGATTAATCTTATTTGCTTCAGGTGTTGTTAATGTTGAATCAATCTTTTCATTCCCAACATAATTTGCTATTGTTCCAATTAGACCAGTTTTATATCCAGCTGTTTCCAACAAATTCTTTATATAGAATGCTGTTGTTGTTTTTCCATTTGAACCAGTAATACCAATGAGTTTAATCTTCTTTGAAGGATTTTCATAAAGACTGCATGAGAGTTCAGCAAAAGTTTTTCTACTATTACTCACTACAATTTTCACAGCATTATTTTCACTAAACATTCCTTCTGGTGTTTCTCCATCATCATCTAATACGATTGCTTGAGCCCCATTACTAATAGCATCAGGTATAAATTTTCGTCCGTCAGTCTTATATCCTTTAACTGCAACAAAAATTGATTTGTCATCAACTTCCAATGAATTATTAGTAATATTATTAACTTCCTTCAGCTCAGGGTTGCCAACAACACTTATAACTTCGATACTATTTAACAGTTGTTCTAATTTCATTAATTTATTCGAAGTTTATTTTTTGATGTAGATGTTTTACATTTTATCACACAAACTAATCCGTCTTTTATTTTTGTATTAGGCTCGATACTCTGAGAAATAACGGTCCCGCTTCCAACTGCTTTATATTTAATCCCGAGATCATGCAAAATTTTTATTGCTTCCCTCTTAGTGAAATTATCCAAGTTAGGCATGATCGTGCTATCAATTGGAAAATGCTTGTTAGATCCAAATCTAACCGATTTTTTTTGTTCAGATAAATCTAAAGAAACTAAAATATCTTCATGCTGCTGTGGTTTTAATTTCGGAACTGTGTTATACTTTTTCTTAGGCAGCTTATCAATAATTTTATTTCTGTCCGTATCAAAAATTCGTGATGCAATCTCATGAAATATTGGTGCAGCAACTTTTCCACCATATCTTCCAACCTTTGGTGAACTTACAATAATTAAAGCAACCATCTGAGGATTCTCTACCGGGAAGAACCCAACAAACGATGAATTATATTCTTTATTGGAATATTGTTTGTTTATCAATTTCTGAGCAGTCCCGGTTTTTCCTCCTATGGATAAACCTGAGACGAATGCTAACTCTCCACTTCCATCTTCAACAACACTTTTCATTATTTTCTTCATACGATTAGAGGTTTTCTCAGAAATAACTCGTCTGATTTTCTTTGTATGAAATTCCTCTTCGATGTTGCCTTTGTAATCTTTTACTTGTTTAACAACATATGGCTGAATTAGTTCTCCACCATTGACTAACGCTGAATAGGCAGTGATCAATTGCATTGGTGTAACAGAAATTTCATATCCAAAAGAGATGAATTTTTTAGAGATTTTTGAATAAGTTTTTGGTTTTTTCAATAGGCCAGGAGTTTCACCGGGTAAATCAATTGATGTTAAACTTCCAAAACCATAGTCACGCAAAAATCTATAAAATGTTTCACTTTCAATTCTATCACTCAATTTGGATATACCAATGTTACTTGAATGCTTGATAATTCCGGATGAGGTTAAATAGTCATACTCATGTGTATCTCGAATAGTTGCACCTCGAACTCGGTAAGTTCCATTTTCCGTATTTATAATCTCATCTTCGTAGGTAAGTTTCTCTTCCAGAAGCATAGACATTATTAAAGGTTTAATTGTTGAACCTGGCTCATAGGTATCTGTTATAACTCTATTCCTTCTTTTAAAATCTTTGAAGATGTTATAATTCTTTGGATCGTAGTCAGGTTGATTGGATAATGCAAGTATCTCACCAGTGTTGGGATCCATAATAATTCCCATAGCGGATTTACCTTTAAACTCTTTTAATCCTTTTCTTATTTCACTTTCTAAGATACTTTGATAAGTTTTGTTAATAGTAAGCTTGACTGTATTTCCAGGAATAGATTTAGAAGAAAGATCTTGATTTATTGTTACAACTCTTCCCTGAACATCATTTTCAATATATTTATAACCGTCAATTCCAGTTAGCTGCTTATTAAAATAATTTTCAATTCCTGCTACACCAACTAATTGTTTGTTAGAATAACCAATTACATGAGAGGCTAGACTGCCGTAAGGATAAACTCTTGAATAATCCTCCATTTGAAAGTATCCGTCAACAAAAAATTCTGCTAATGCTATCACGTTATCCTTAACTGCTTTTTTCTCTATACATATATTTTTCTTTGCTGAGTTTAAAAGCTTCAAATAGTGGTTCTTCTTTTTACCAAAAACTTCAGCAAATTTGATTGCAATTCTTTCTTTAGCTTTAGCATTCGTCATTCGAGTATCAACAAATAAAGAGATATCATCTTTAGTGTATGCTAAAATCTCATTGTTTCTATCTGTAATTAAACCTCTTTCAGCTTTAATTTTTACTGATTTGTTTTGTTGATTTTGAGCTATTCGCGCAAATCTCTGATGTTCAGTTACTTGAATAGTGAATAACCTTCCAACAAGTACTAACAGGACTATAAAAACAACAAGGATTATGAGCAAAGTTCTGGAATTATTCATATTTATTGTCTACTATTCTCCTGATCCTGTTAATTTTTTCTTGGCTAATAAATAGTTGTTCAATCGTTTCGTTGATTCTGATCATCCCTAATCTTTCACTTGCAAGTTTGACTATTCTATTTTCTGATTCTAGTCTTTGAACCTCAGCAATTCGAGATTCCATTCTATTTTGTAATGCTCCAAGTTCTTCTTCCATTAATGCAATTTCTTTGTACATGTGTCTATTTTCGGTGTTTAGAATCAAATAAAGGAATACAGAAGCTACTATAGGTACAATCATGTAGATTATTACTCTTCCAATAAATCCTTTCTTTTTTGTTTTAGATTTTCTCATATTTTTTCGGCAACTCTTAGCTTGGCACTTCGTGATCTTCTATTTTCTTTTATCTCAATATCAGTTGGTATTACCGGTTTCTTTGTTAAAATCTTCAAACTAGGAATTGTATTACACACACATATTGGTATTTTGGGTGGGCAAACACATGTGAGAATCTGTTTTTTGAAAAAATCTTTCACAATCCTATCTTCTAATGAATGAAAAGTAATAACAACAATTCGACCACCGGTTTTGAGTGCTGATACAGATTTGTTAAGAAAATCTTCAAGTTCTTCTAACTCATTATTAACAAAGATTCGTAATGCCTGAAATACACGTGACAATGATTTATTCAGATATTTGGGATTACTAACACTTTCAACAATCTCTCTAAGCTGCACCGATTTATCAATTTTTTTGATCTTTCTGTTTTCTACAATTCTTTTGGCTATCACTCTTGATCTTTTTTCTTCACCAAATTGATAGATGATGTTTGCAATTTCTTCTTCAGCAAAAGTATTAACAACAAATGAAGCCGGGTAACCTTTCGATTTATTCATCCGCAGATCTAGCGGTGAATCTTCCCTAAAAGAAAATCCAGAATCCTTATTATCTAATTGAAAGGATGAAACACCTAGATCAGCAAAAATGCCATCAAACTTGTCAATGAACTCAATTCTTGAAATATTTAAAATATCTGTAAAACTCGTGTTATAAAGTTTAACTCTTTCATCATTTTCGAATTTAGTACTACAATGGTTGTAAGCGGTTGTATCCTTGTCAGTTCCGATGAACTTGGCGTCTTGTGTAAGGTTTGATAAAATTTTTTCTGTGTGTCCACCAAAACCAACAGTTCCTTCAAAATATACACCCGATTTTTCGGTTACCAAATAGTCAATAGTCTCGTTCAACAAAACGGGTGTGTGATATTGCATTACATTACATATCCATTACTTCTTTGGCAATTGATTCATAAGAATCTTCAATTTCTTTTAAATAATCTTCATATAATTGAGGATCCCATACTTCTATATATTTGTTCATTCCAAGAATGAGCACATCTTTTTCAATTTTAGCAAATTCTATCAACTTTTTAGGAACTAATAAACGGGACTGTGAATCAAATCTATCCTCTGCTGCTTCTTGTAAAAACATCCGCATAAATTTTGCATCCTGAGGATCAAATGTGTTTAGCTTATCTAATTTACTCTCAACTAATTCTTTCCAATAATCCATTGGATAAATATTTATGCAATTTGAAGAGCCTCTTGTCATTACAAAAGTATCGTTAGATTCCGATGAAACGAACTTCCTCATCCTTGCCGGAATTGAAATTCTTCCTTTTGCATCGACCGAATATTTATAATTTCCTAAAAACATAATTTTTTGACATTATTAGGGAATATTAAACACTTTTCCCCACTCCTTCAAAAATAACTCTTTTTAATAGGAAATGTCAAGTATTTTTTATTAAAATTTTAATAAAATAATCTACATAAGTTGTTTTATAATTTACACTTAGAATAAAGCAATTGAACTAAAGGCATTTTTGTTAAATAAATACTAAATTTAATTTGGGGTATAAAGTAACTTAGTCTTTACATTAACAATTTGTGATTCAAGGAAAAACTAATGAAAAATAAAACAATATTGATCACCGGTGCAACAGATGGTATTGGAAAACAAACTGCAATAGACCTTGCTAAATTGGAAGCTAAGATCATCATTCACGGAAGGGATGAAGAATCTTGCAAGAATACTATTGCAAAAATAACTGAGGAAACAGGAAACTCAGATGTTGACTTTGCTGTTGCAGACCTTTCTTCTTTAACTCAAGTAAATGAAATGGCGAAATCAATTACTTCAAAATATGAAAGACTGGATGTGTTGATAAATAATGCAGGAGTCTATGAAAATGAAAAAATATTCACAATAGATGGATACGAAAATACATTTGCCATAAATCATCTTTCACATTTTCTTCTTACTATCAAACTGCTTGATTTGCTTAAAACCTCATCTCCAACTAGGATCATAAATGTTAGCTCAATTGCACATAGTAATTGTGATTTTGATATTGATAACTTAAATAGTGAAAAATATTTTGATCCATATAATGCTTACGCAATTTCAAAAGCTGCGAATGTTTTATTTACCTATAAATTAGCTGAGGAAGTAAAAAACTCAGGTGTAATTGTAAATGTTTTACATCCAGGAGTTATTACAACGAAATTATTATATAAAGGTTTCAGTATGACTGGAGCTAGTTTAAAAGATGGTGCAAGAACTTCGGTTTATTTAGCATCATCAAAAGAAGTAGAAAATGTAAGTGGAAAATATTTTATTGATTTGTCAGAAAGAAACTCCGCATCATTTACATATAATACTGAGCTCCAAGAAAAGTTATGGGATAAAAGTTTAAAAATGATTGAAAATTATCTTTGAAATTAATTTTGCCATACTTGCTAATTGAATCTTAGTCTCTTAATAAATGGATTTTATTGGGTGAAAGATATATAGAAATTGAGGGAGATGTTAAGAAACAAATCTCCCACAAATAAAATTTTAACTTATTGCTTCAGCATTTTTCTTGTCAATTCTCTCAGTAACTACTTTGAAGATTAAAAGTGATACTGCAGAGACTAATCCAATAGCAACAAAGTAATACCAAATGTAGTGTGCATCTGCATAATAGGCTGCGCGTTGCAGTTCTGTTAATCCGGTTGGAAGTGTATTTGGATCAGGACAATATTTTGTAAGTAAAAATCCAGACATTCCGAATCCAATAATTGCTGAAATAAATGAATGTATATGACTAAATCCGAGATACAAACCTTCTTCACCTTTGGGAGCCTGTAAAGAGAAATACTCCAAAAATCGAGGGGAAATAAAACACTCTGCAAGACCTTGTATTGCAATACCAACTATCATCATTACTGTCAGTGGATGAAGTTCAAAGAGTCCTAAAAAAGAAACAGCTGGTCCGGTGATTGCTTCCAACTCTTGACTCATTGCCATAGCCAGTGCAGAAATTGGCATCAGTAACATTCCAACCAACATGGATGTAACAGCTTTCTGCTTCTTCATCATTTGAGTTACAATAACCACAAATAAAACTACAGCACCAGGATTAACATTTGCTAACCATTCAGGTTTTGCACCTTCATCCAAAAGACGAATAACATATTTTGGCATTGTTGCATATAACTGTCCTTGAATTAACCAAAATCCAGCAATGATTAGGGTAAGAATCCATAAACGTGGTTTTTCTAGTATCCCTTTCAAGGCTCGTAAAGTCTCCTGGATTGATTTACTTCCAGATGATTCATCGGGTTCATCAAAGAAGAAGAAAGTAAACAGAAGCGCAATAAATGCCATTCCAGCAGAAAAGAAATTCACATATTCTAAACCTAATCCTTGGCGAATGAATGGTACAAATGTTTTACCACTAAAAGCTCCAATATTAACAACCCAATAAAATAGTGCATATCCTCTAGCTCTATTTTTTTCATTAGTTGTTTTTGCCACCGTTCCTGTAATTAATGGCTTAATAAATGATGCACCAACCAATAGAACAAATAAGAAAAATAATACTGGAAGTTTTGTGGTGAAAACTCCAAGAAAGGAATAACCAATAGCTAATAAACTGAATGCAATTAGTAATCCTTTTCGGAATCCAATTTTATCTCCATATGCACCAACAAAAGTGGGAAATAAGTAAAGTAATCCATAAAAAATACCGACAATAATTCCAGTTTCAATATCAGTAAATCCCACAATGTCAGTCATGTATAATGTTAATACAATAAAGAATCCGTAGTAAGCAGCACGCTCACATAGTTCCATAAAATTTGCAAGCCAAAAATCTTTTGGAAATTTCCAGCTTTCTTTCTGTATAGTTTCTGTCATCTATTAAGCCAATATTTGTTAGTG
>JBDLIN010000029.1:0-24897 GCA_039714835.1 Bacteroidota bacterium
CACTTACTCACAAATCTACATTCAAGTAGTCTTTGTAGTAGTTTAGAATACGCTAACAAGATATTTTAATAATCCCGAAGGGATGAAATTATTATAATAAAAAGCGTAATAATGATTTTCAACCCAGAAAGGGTGATATAATTATAAAAAGAGGGACAATATGGCAGGCACTTACTCACAAATCTACATTCAAGTAGTCTTTGCAGTTCAAGGAAGACTCAACCTAATCTCAAACTCCTGGAAGCAAGAACTAAATAAGTACATCGCTGGAATAATCAGAGGAAAAAACCAGAAACCGATTATAATTAACGGAGCATCTGACCATATACACGTATTTGTAGGATTAAAACCTTCAATGGCAATTTCTGATTTAGTTAGAGATATTAAAAACAACTCCTCAAGATTTATTAACGATAACAAGTTCATTAGTGGTAAATTTAGCTGGCAAGAAGGATATGGAGCTTTTTCATACTCGCATTCACAAATAAGTAATGTATATGAATATATTCTAAAGCAGGAAGAACATCATAAAAAGAAAACCTTTCGTGAGGAGTATCTCGATTTTTTGAAAATGTTTAAAATTGAGTATAATGAGAAATATCTTTTCGATTGGATTAAATGAGTTTGACTGGATACTAATATCACCCCTTCGGGATTTAAGGTTCCAACATTTTACATTGTTATAAAAATAACACTCCTTCGGAGTTAAAATCCCTTATTGAGAAAGAGGATTAGCATAAATAGGATTCTATGTTAGTAAATTTTTATAGTACTCAAATTCTACCATATCCCCTTTTGATATTGAGAACTTGAGAGCATTATCGAAAAAGTATTATTTGTATGAGTAGAGTTTATTGCCGCTGTCCATTAGAGTGTCTGAGAAGTAGAGTATCATCGAATTGAAATCTGTTATTAACAAAGCGATTAGAATATCTAATCGCTTTGTTATAAAAATTTAATTTCATCAAGCTTTCATCTTTTTCATAAAACCCCATGTAAATGCCAAAGCCATCAGCAGCAGTAATGGAGCTAAAATCGCCATTACAAATTCTGGGGAGAAGAATAAAAGTTGTCCCCCGGATTTTAAGAAAGCGAGAGCAATTCCACCAAGTCCAATTAATGTTCCACCAACTGTTACATAAATAAATTCTTTTGGAGCTTTTCCATCCTTTATTGCTAATATCGGGATAAAGAAAATGGAAAGACCAGCAACCGAGTGAACAATAACAAGTGTAATTACTTGAACAGCTCTTGGAACATCCGGTATAAACCTTGTAAGAATAATCGCTAGTAAACCAACTACAACAAATATTTTGTATGGTGTACCTAATTTTTCTTTATGGAACTCACAATATAAACCAACTGAAATTGCAAGTGGAATAAATGTGGTTACCACAATAACTAAAGGATTGGGTAATATCCCCCATCCAAGGAAAATAAGCAATAAGCCGGATACTAATAATACAGTAAAAGCAACCATATAAGGAATATTCGGCTCTGGTTTTGGGTCTTTGCTTTGGTAATCTTGATAAAGTCTAAAAACAAGATAAGCAGCAACTAAACCGGTGAGTAAAAGAGTAATTAGATCAAACAGATTCATTTTGGTTCTCCATATTTATGTTAGGGAAAAATCTATTATATTAAAATTACATCCTTCATAAAATAATATGAATTTCTTATTCAGATAAAAAATTCCTGTTACAATTTTAAGAAATAATTACATCTTTACACAGAACTATTTTAAAAATTATTATTCATTGATGTTATCCGATAAACTGAAATGCTACAATATGCTCTCTGAAAATTGTTTCGGGTATAAAAATGATTTTTAAAAGATTAATCTTTTAAACGGAACAGACTTTTATAATAGATAAAACTGGAAATGAAAAGTGCTAACCCAATTCCAACATAGAACGGTGCAAGCAAATATTTTGGAATAAAATCTGTTGTTCTCATAAAAAAGCCCATGCTCATCATTACAATAATTAGCAAGTACATTTGCCATCTTTGAAATGCAAAAATGCATACCTTTTCAGGATAACCCAAAATTCTGTCTCTGTTTTTTTCTGCGAGTTTATTAAATCCAAAATTGGAAATTGCGATACTAATCACGATCCCAAAAACATATATGGAAATGATTTGCCATAGTTCAAAGTTGGGTAACCATTTAGCTGCAACCCAATTTAACAAAACACCAACTCCACTCCACATAATTCCAGAAACTGCCAATAACCATTTTTTATTGATGGCGGGTTTTAATTTTTGTTTCATGTGTTCATAATTTTAAATTTTGGCCACATGGAACTCGCATTATAATCACCCTCTTGTGTGTAAAGATTTTTATATGCTCGTTTCATATTTATTAATCGTAATTGGTAATTACAAAAGTACCTTGAGGTGCAGAAGTTAAAATTATTTTAACCCCTTTCTGCCACAAATTTCCAAAGCGTTCTTTTTCTTCAACATTTGCTCTCCCACTTAATACTTTCTGCATCAATTCACCCATCGTCGGATCTTTGGGAATGAGAGATGGCCGATAGGCAATACTAACTTTCTTTCCATTATCCAATCGTTCAAATTCTACGTCTGCAGTAACACCTTTATCTGGCAAAGCATTTTCATCAAATGAAAGTAATTGGTATCGGCTATATTTTCCGCCAAGTCCTTTGAATCCAGTTTCCGGTGCAGCCCCGGTAATAAATGAAATCACTTGTGAAATTGGTCCATTTACGTTTAGCTCAACTTCCCCTTTCAGTTTGACTTTTATATTACCACGCATTGGAGTTTCTTCTCCATATAATTCTTTTAGGGCAATTTTTGTTAACATATAAGCGCCTGAAACAGCCGGACATGAGTGTCCGGCAAATTTCACAACTTCATAATAGTGGTAATATATTTCTCCATTTTCTTCAATAACTCCCAACGTTGAGGCTAATGGATCGTATAATTTTATCGGTTCAATTTCCTTTAAGAAATCTTCCTTGAATTTTGTTTCATCTTTTTGAACAGAATCTTGTGCAGATAATGACTGTGCCATAATAATCCCTATAATTAAAACTACTTTACTTTTTAACTAGTTCAAATGTTATACTTCCGAAACTTCTTCTTCAATAAATAAGTTTTTAAATACTGGCAGTAAAAACATTACAAATAGAACTAGTGACATTAACCCACCAACCATCCATTCGAATGAACTTCTCACAAAATAACCATCAAAGCCAATTAAAGCAGTTGCTAATGATGCTGTTAAAACGGTATAATATCCAAATTTCTTTTTCATTGCAAGGAAGGGAATAGAAATTATCATTAATGCTGAAGACAAATAATTCATAAAACCACCTAATAGTAGTGTTAAAGTATTCGGATCGTAAATTGCTTCCGCGGTTTTTGTTATTTCCCCTGCATTAATTTGCGCTTGTGAAATTGTTGTTAGAGATAAAGCATCATAATGATCTAAATTTGTAAAAAAGTTTCCAAGCGGATGGAATGATGACGTATAAGTCAAGTATTCTGGGATAAAAATGAAATAGCGAACGCCATGTTGGCCATTCATAAATACCATTCCTGCTACCACACCAAGAAATGTAAAAGGAATTAGCTTTATGATTTTATTCTTAATAGTATCACTATCTGCCAAAAGGAAAATATAATAGAATAATAATCCGAATAACATAGTCCATAAAACTGGTGCAGCAGGAGAAACACCTTCAGGCGGCGGTAAAATACCTGCAACCGGTCCATTGGAATAATCGGAGACAACAAGCACCATCCAAGGTATCCACATTGTCATTCCAGCAACCGATGGAATTGCTGCAAGTCCTAACATTATGCTTCTTGCCCATTCTTTGCCATCATAAACTTGTTTTGCAATAACAATAGCTAATGCACCACCAAGCCATAATAAAACCATCCAAATGCTGTAAGTAGCACCTAAAATAGGTACTGCCGGATAAAAATCGGGATCAAACGGAATTAATCTCTCCATTACATTTTCTAACGCAAACTTTAAGGTTTTCATCCCTTGTGTTGGCATTATGTACATCATAAAAATACCAGCAATAACGGCTGTAACTCCCATAATTATTCGCTGCGTTTTAGTTGTTTTGTTGAACATAACTGTTTCCCTTTATTAATTGTGGATTATTTCGAATGATAGAAATAGGTAAATATTCACTTACATTTTTGATATTGTGTTCTAAATTTTAATTACTGCTTTCTTTTATATTAAATAACTCTTTTAAAATTCGGTAAACAAAATAATAGAATCCTACTATTTTGCTGCAAGACCGATGACAAATGAAGTTGTGGTTAAAAATAAAATTATTGGAAAAAGAGAATAGACTTGTTCCTTCCTCAAAAACTGTTTCCCGGCTTTTAATAAACCTAAAAGCATTCCACCAATACCAATCAGAATACCGCCAAAACTGATCATTAAAATCTGCATTTCAACTTTCCCTGTAAAGAAAAGGATTATTGGGATAAAAAATACAACTGAACCGGAAAGGAAATGAATAACACCAAGTGATAAGGATGCGATTTTCCCACTTGAAAAAAATCTAAGGAGCACTGCAACTAGAAATCCAGTACTTATCAGAATTGTATAAAGTGTAAAGTATTCAAATTTATCAGTAACTAGACCAAGTGAAAGTGTAATGGGGATTATAGCAGCAATTACGGCAACATAATCATTCTCCATTATTTCAAATCCCATTAACAGTAATATTAAGCATGCGAGAAGTAGAACACCAAAAGATATTGTATATAAAGTAGTTGTTAAATTTGAATAGTCATCCATTCCAAATATTATTTGATATCCTGCCATATGCCCGGTCAATAAAAATATTATACGATTCAGAATGGATACTTTCTTCACATCAATAATCCGAAAATTACCATAATCATCGAACCGAGCATATATAACGAAGCATATTTGAAAAGCCCAAAATTAACATGATCGGATGGTTTAAATACACTAAATCCAGCAAACCCAACAATACCTACTGTCAATACAGAAAATAACCTCAAATAACCCCATGAAAGACCGATACCATATGCAATAATTGCTATTGCAACTGCAGCACCAAGACTTGAAATTGCAATAATTATTCGTGTTTTATGATTTCCGTATGTTGATGGGAAAGTTGGAATTCCCGCGTTTTTGTAGTCACTAAAATATTTCATACTAAAAGTAAGGATATGAGTCGGGATCCAGAGAAGTATTGCTATAGCAAAAAGGATTCCTATAAAATCAATTTCACCAGTACCGAGAGCCCGTCCTGCTAGTATGGGCATCCCACCGGAAATTCCACCCCAAACAATTGACCAAGCTGTTTTCCTCTTTAACCAGATTGTATATATGGTAACGTCGATAAAAAGGCCTGCGAAAACAATAACTCCAAATAATAATGACATACTCAAAGCTATTCCAATACCTAAAGCAGAAACGATCAATCCCAGTATAAGAGCTTCACTTGATTTAAGAGATCCTGATGGTAGTGGACGATATTTTGTGCGATTCATATTCGCATCAATATCTCTATCGTACCACATATTTAGAATTGTACTTCCACTAATAGCTAGAAATAGACTTATTGTTAAGCCAGCAAATGTTTGCCAATTCATTACAGGACAACGAGCACTAACGTAACCTGTTATACCAGTTACAAGCAGAAGTCCTGTTTGCAGGCTCTTTATTAATGGCCAATAAAGTTGAAATTTCCTTTTTAATATTGATCCGTTGTTCATCCGTGTATCACAATTTTTTCAAAATTATTTTGTAGAGCGAATCTCCTGATTCGTTTTATTTTGTTCTTTTAGCGAAAAGCGACTTTCGCCTGCCGGCAAGGCAGGCTCTACAATTTTCTCTATTTAGTTTCTTCTTCTACTTCTGCTTCTTCAACTACCTGAACATCACGTGCACATCGGAATCCAATATACATACTGTAAAACCCAGGTCCAGCACTGTTTCTTGCCCATACAAACAGGTTGTATTCATAATTGCTGCGGCTTCCACCACGCATATAACGGTAATGTACATCCGGATAATCATCTCCGCACCACTGCCACACATTGCCAGCCATATCATATAAACCGTAAGGACTTTTGTTGTCAATAGTTTCATAACCATCATATGTTTTCCCATTAAAAAAGCCTACCGGTGTTGTCGTTATTTGTTCACTAAATATCTTTTCAAATAGGTTATGGCTGCTAAGATAATTTGCAACATTAGCTGAGATCTCTTCTCCCCAGGGGAAAGTTCGCTCGTCTGTACCGCGAGCAGCTTTTTCCCATTCATTTTCCGTTGGTAAGCGCCAACCATTAAACTGAGCATAAGCATTTGCTCCAAACCATGTTACAAATGTAACTGGATGATTTTCAAATCCTTTGATCACAGAAAAAGTTTCACTTTCATATTTTATACGAATACCAGGTTCAACTAAATTTAAATACAACTTATTTCCAGCAGATATTTCAAATTCGTGTTTGTAGCCGTCAAATGGTTCACCTGGATAATAACCACTGACAGTATCTGCTTCCACTTTAATAGTTCCCTTTGCCAAAGCATCATTTAAATATTGTACATACTGAGCGTTGGTTACATCTGTAACCATTATTTCATACTCTTTTTCAATTATTGTTTCATGGCGGTGCTGTCCTTTAAGAAATTCTCCAGCTGGAATTTTAACCCACGCCTCTGAATCAATACCAGTGCTAATAAATTTAATTTCTTCTATTGGCACATACTCTTGCGCGGTGCAAGAAATAGAAAACACAAAAATCAGAGAAGTTAAAATATTAATTGCTTTCATTTTTCACCTCCTCAACATTTACATTATCAACTGGAACTGCGGGATGAATCCTATTTACATCTAGTTCAGGGTCAGCAGCTTCTTTCTTCCATAAACTTTCTTGCTTGAATAAATCAAACAATCGCCAACCTAAGAATATTGCTAACATAACCAATATCCCACCTAATGCGAAATCCATCACCAGCATAGTCCAATTTATTACAGGCTGTTCAAAATATTCACTGACAAAAAGTCGCTTCATCGAAAAAACAGTTGCTGCTGCAAATGACAAATCTGAAGCAATAATTAAAATCCATCCATACCATTTCCGAGTTTTTCCTTTTAAACCAGAAATATCCCAATAATACATTATTATAATGGTAGCAATAATCGCAGCCAAAATGTGCCAATGTCCAGTTAAAGTGATGCGTTCTTCTCGGGCAGGCCATACACGGAATATTTTATCTAATTTAATAGCCATAAATATGCCAATACCACTGACTGTAAAATTCATAAATACCATTTGCCAGCCAGATCCAAATTTAAGTGGATCGTGAAGCAGAGCTTTTAATCTTTGTCCAAAGGTGGGCTTTTCTATACCTAATTCTGAAATACGATCATGGATTAATTTTTTCCATGAATATATAACATATAGAAGTGCAGCTAACATCACACCAACTGATCCTACATAAATAATAGTGTGTGCCCAACGAACCCAGACAACGGACAAGGCACCCGCAGTAAGTACAACTGTACCCATGATCATTAAATACATAGCCCATTTATGTAAGAGTCCTTTGAAATCTAACCATCTTCCAACTATTAGTGTAATTGCCACAGCAATAAGAGAGAGCATGATGTGTAGATGGCCAATAATTGCATACTCCAAATCTGTTTTATGTGGATTACGTATAAGGTTTTCAGCTAAAAATGTTTCATGTCCATTACTCCAATAGGAACCAGTTACGGCACCCCAAGTAGCAGAGAGTAATGTCATTACAGTCATAGTAAAAAAAGCAGCTCTTTCAAGATCAAAGCCAGATTTGGTGTGAGCATAGTCACTATCTGGAGAAAGATAATATTCTTTGTTCCACGGCCATAAAGCAGCAGCCAATGAAACCCCGGCAAAGAAAACGAGAGTTTGACCAACTAAAAACAAACCATGAAAAACATATTCATGCCCGAAATATCCAAACCACAATCCAAATATCATTGCAGTTAGATATCCGACTGTGATTAGTGCATTTATATTTGTTTGCTGATGCTTTTTCATGGGAACGATTGAAGTGATGAAATAAACTTCGATCGCTAGTATTGCCATAGCAATTGTATGATACAGCATGATGATGCGTCCTTCACGTTCCCAGTGATGCATCTCCATACCTAGAAGATTGACAGTAAAATCCCTAATGCCCCATTCAACCATTGGTCCTGAAAGTGTTCCCCAAATAGCTGTGACCATTGCAATCATGGAAATTGCAACAAGCACCAATCCTTTTGTTGAACGAAATAGATAGTTAAATCGATTGAGTGATTTCATTCTTGTTCCTTAAATAAATTAATAGATAAAGTAAAAATCATTGTGAAGTTTAAAAGTAAAAACACTTTTCTTATCAGACTAATCAATAGTTTTTAATATTTCTTCATGTATTACTCTTCGATACCGAAAGATCTCTGATCCATAAAATAATGTTGCAACTCCAAATATGACCAAACTTAATCCTCCGTAAAGTAGAGGTACTGCAAGTTCGTTAACAAGATTGTAACCCTCCGGTGTGATATGCGAACTCACTGCCCAGATGGGAGTTGTAATTGTGATGATACCAGAGAGTAGCATTGCCGAACCAGCTATTGTTTTTTTAGATCCTCCTTTCCTCGACCATGTGAAGTCAACCTTTGGCCAAATAGAAGGAATTCTAATTATAAGAAAAACAATTAAAGTTATTAGTGTAACATAAAATCTCATATCAACCGGCATTGTTTTCCCGCGCAGTATGTGGGATGTGGTCATTTGTGCAATGGCTACAAATAAACCAATACTTAAAACAATTAAAGCATTTCTATATGCTTTCTCTCTTCCCTTAAATAAAGTAAATATAACATACAGACCCCAAAATCCTACTGTAAATTTAATTAATACAAAGATCTGATAAAGCCATTTGTACGGAACTAATGCTTCCATCCCATCATAATTCTCGGCACCTATTGCTATACAAACGGTTCCAACAGCTCCAATTATTGTCAAAAGTACTGTAATGCTCATTAATGTTAAAGCAACACCGCGCAAAATTCTTGAAGGACGATTTTTGTTCATATTTTCTGATGTCATCATTTCTCCAGTATCTTCAATAAATGGTATTTTTTTTAAGGTCTAATGTAAGAATATTTTTTAAATATTGATGGATGATCTTCTCTAACATCTTAGGAATAATATTAAGAGATTACAAAATTCTTAGACAAACTGATGGTCGTTGACATTATGATAATTGAAATAATATTAGTTAGTAATATTCACATCTCCAACCGGCCAGCGTGCTCTTAAGTTCAGAGTATCTGGATATGAATAAAATCTTTCAGAATATTCAAACGGATTAATTGAACCGTAATTGAAAACCCCATTAGAATCTTTGTCAAAGAAACACCAAATCAAATATTTACCTGGAAGAACTCTTTCGAACTCAAAAGAATGATCACTCATCACTGATGTATAATATTTTGTATTCAATTTCTCGATTCCTTCAAGAACTACTTCTACTTTTTGATCGGTTTGGGATAAATCAATAGTCCCTGAAACACCTGAAAATTCTCTACCTGACAAAGTTTCAATTTCAACTGTTTTTACAGTATCTAACTTGTTTTCAGCAGTATCCCATAACTTCAAATTATCAATATTAAGTTCTAGTTTTTCTTCTGGTTTTAGAGTATTTAAAATTTTAATTTGAAACTGTGCATCATCAATTCTGATTACATCAAAGTTAAACAGTTTATCTTTATGAGTAATTGAAATTACATCTGAAAGATTTTCTGAATTTATTCCGTCACTGAAAGATAATCTGAATTCTGGATTAAGATAATCAAGTTTGTTTTGTTCAAATCCAGTATCAATTTTTTTAAATGATGGGGCTAAAGTATCTAGCGCTGAACTTATTGTAAATTGATATGAATCAATAACAGACTCGTTTCCATAATTATCAAATATATTTTTTGCAACGACAAAATAGTTTCCCTCTTGACTAAAAGAATCTGCTATAGTAATAAAATATTCTGATTTATTTTTATTAGGTTGGAAAAAATAATTTATATGTGTTACTTTTTGAGTAACTGAATCTATTATAAAGAAGTTATCTCCATTAATTTTAGCTGAATCAATGTTTTCCGAATATTCAAGAAGAATGTGGTTCCTATCAGTCATTGCAACATTTGATATATAGGGAGCGATAGTATCCTCTTTCGTCAGCCGAAATGTTAATCCTCCAACGACCAAAGATGAATCACTTAATGATATATCCTCATATGGGACACCATACCAATCATCCCCAATATTATAAAGCCTATTCTTATTTTCCTCTTTAATAGCGAATACTCTAAAATTACCATTAGCTAAACCAAGTGACTGGAATTCCCCGTTCTCCCCAACTTGAGAAACGTTTTTAGGTTTAGTAATAATAGGATTATCGAAAGAATCTTTTTCCATGTAGGCAAAAATCATTATGCCGTTTGGATCATTATCGTAAACTTTCCCACTGATTTTACCCACATCAATATTTGGTCCTGTTGAGAAAGCAAAATTTACCGCCTGCGCCATATTATTTCTATTGTTAAGGTCTTGGATTCCTGAACCTATTGAAACTGTATATGTAGTGTTCTCTTTTAATGTATCGTCAAAAGTTATTTCTACACTTGTTCCACTCCAATCGTACTCTAACTTTTTAATTTCCGGTGAGATAAAAAGCGCATCCATTAAAGAAAGCTTTTCGACATACTCTGAAAACTCAATTTCAAAATGATCATCATTAAAATTTAATGTGCTATCAGACGGATAAACATCCAATACTTGAGGCGGTATTTTATCTACCGGACCTCCAGGTGGCGGCAGTTGATTTGCACACTTAAAGATGAAGAAAGAAATCCCTACTATTGAAATATATTTTATCAAATTCCTCATTGAGTATTTCGCCATTTTCTGTACGCTATAACATTCCTCTGATGCTCTCTGGAATTTCGAGCAAATTTATGCCCGCCTGTTCCATCAGCTACAAAATAGTAAAAGTTGTGTTTCTCCGGAAATATCGCGGCCATAACAGCATCTTCACCAGGATTGTTAATTGGTCCTGGAGGTAATCCCCTATATTTGTAAGTATTATAAGGTGAATCAATCTCGAGGTCTTTATAATAGACTTTATTTTTGCTTCTACGTTTCCTTTTTAAAAATTGAACTGTTGGATCTGCCTGCAGTCTCATACCCTTCTTTAATCTATTGTAATAAACTCCAGCTATTCTTTTATACTCTAAACTCATATTTGACTCGCCATCAATAATAGAAGCCATTGTTAAAATTTTATGCTTGTTCATTTTTGATTTATTAATTGCTGACTTCACATCTTCACGTTCAAATATCTGATCCATTTCAGATTTTAACTTTTTGATTATTTCTTTAGCTGTACTACCATCATAAAAGTAGTAAGTATTTGGTAGTAAATAACCCTCCAAACTTTTAGCACTGACTCCAATTGATTTGAGATATTTTTTATCCTTACTTAAAGACATGAATTTTTTTTCATCAATTTTCATTTTATCTTGAAGCAGTTCAGCTATATCGTGCTGCCAAATACCTTCCGGTATTGTTACTAATGTTTGTGCCCCTCCCGCTCCTTCAATAAGCAGTTCAATCAATTGAAAATAGTTTAATCCATTAGGAATTGAATATTTTCCAGCTTTTATTTTTCTTTCGGCACCGTACAAAAACGCAACTATGTGCATATTGGTTTTACTTGGGATAAGATCATTTGAATAAAGTGAATCGATAACTGCGTTTAAACTCTGCCCCGATTGAATCTCAAATTTTTTCGCTCCTTCACCTTCAAAATTATTCGGTGCAAGAAATGCAAACATTAAAATTCCCAATACAAAACTGAAGAAAGCTATAACTAAATTTCTCTCATTTCTTGACAATTCGATAAGTTTTATTTTCTCTAATAATTTCAATTAAGTCAATTTTGTGTTAATCAATATTCTAAATATAGATAAATATTTCATGTTATGAGAATTGGATTATTTTGAAGAATTCTAAGTAAAAATATTTTTTGGTAGCGAAGGAAAAGCATTAGCTGACAAGTCAGATACAATTCCATTTTCAAAAAGTTTTATTCCCCGATAGGCAATCATAGCAGCATTATCCCCACAAAAATGCAGATCTGGAAAAATTATTTTTTTCGAATATTCTTGAGACAATGCTGCAATTGAGTTTCTGATAGCTTTATTTGCTGCAACGCCACCAACAACTGAAATTGATTTCACTTCATGAACTTCTAAAGCTTTTTTAACATTTTTTGAAAGTGCTCTTACAACAGCATCTTGAAAAGATGCAGCTATATCCGGCCTTGCTTCTTCTGTAATATTTGAGGGATCACCAAATTCACTTTGCACATATCTAAGGACCGCTGTTTTAAGTCCACTGAATGAAAAATCAAATTCACCTTTTAAATTCGCTACAGGAAACTGAATTGCTTTCGGATTTCCTTTTTCCGCACACGATTGAATTTTCGGACCTCCGGGATAACCAAGTCCAATAAGCTTTGCTATTTTATCAAATGCTTCTCCAGCTGCATCATCAATTGTAGTACCTAGTTTTTTAATATGAAGATCATCTTTAACAAGTAATAATAATGTATGTCCACCGGATACCACAAGACAGAGATACGGAAATTCTGGTTTCTCATCCATAAGAAATCCAGAAAAAACATGCCCTTCAATATGATTGACAGAAACAAACGGTTTATTTAAAGAGTATGCTAATGCTTTGCCAAAGTTTAATCCAACCAGTAATGCTCCAATTAATCCTGGTCCAGCAGTAGCTGCAACAAGATCAATTTCATATTTTGTAATAGATGCTTCTTCTAAGGCTTGTTTGACCAAAGGTTCTATCATCTGGAGATGAGCCCGGCTCGAAAGTTCAGGAACTACTCCCCCATATTCAACATGAAAATCTTGTGAAGAAATTAGATTTGAAAGTAATTTCCCATCTGAAATAATTGAAATTGAAGTTTCATCACAAGATGTTTCTATACCTAGTGTTGTCATTTGCGAAACGAAAATAAACTTTTAAAAATGTACCATGCCAATTGAGGATTTTCTTGCAGTCGACGAACTGCATAGTAATACCAGTTTTCTCCAAATGGAACATAGACTCTCATCTTATGTCCATCTGCATTGATCCTTGACCTTAATCCTTCCTTAACTCCATATAGCATCTGAAATTCATAATCTGTCTTTTGCAAGTTTCTTTCCTTTATCAATTTATACGATCTCTTAACTATTGGATCATCGTGTGTTGCAATACCTACATAACAATTATCATCAAACATTTTATTTATACACTCAATAAAATTATCTCTAATCTCTTCTCTTCCCTTAAAGGCAACCTCTTTTGGTTCAATATAGATCCCCTTACACAAACGATAATTAGTATTGAGCTTGTTAAGTTCATCAATATCATCTTGTGTTCTTTTCAAATAGGATTGTAGCACAATTCCGACATTTTCAGGATACTTTTCATACAGCCTCTTGAATAAGGTTATTATATCAGATGTAGTGGATGAATCCTCCATATCAATTCTAACAAAGTTATTAAGCTGACTTGCTCGTTCAAGGATATCAACATATTGTTCATAACAAAATTCCAGACTGATATTCAAACCAAACTGCGTAGGTTTTGTAGAAATATTTGAATCTAAGTTTTCCTTTTCAATCACGTTAAGCAATTCAACGAATTGATGTTTAAAATTAACTGCATCTTCTTTTCTACTAACTGATTCACCTAATATATCCATGGTTGCGGATATTCCTTGTAAATTCAGTTTACGCGTTACAGATATTCCATCACTCAAAGTTTTACCAGCAATATACTTTTTAGCGAATAAATAGATAAATGATTTAGGAAGTATTTTAACAGTTCCGACAATAAGATTATGTAGAGGATTCAATTATATAACCAAAATATTTAAGATTATGAAATTTAATTTGAGAGAAGTTATAAATCAAGGAAGAAAGAATAAATTATATTATTGCTTAGTCATCATTTCAAATAGTTGTATGAAGAATTTTACTTTCTTCTCCAAATCTTCTTCAGTTAATTCATTTTTAATAACAAAATCAGCAAGGTTCACTTTGTCTTCCTCCGGCATTTGGAACTGCATTCTCTGCATAACTTCTGCAGTTGTTGATGAATCACGAAGAGTTATTCTAAGTATCCTTAATTCTTCAGAGGCCGTTATTAATAAAACATAATCCAATTCTTCATCCATCAATGATTCAAATATTAAAGCAGATTCAACAAATACAATATCTTTACTTACTAATTCTTCATCCATTAACTTATGAACCATATTTATTGTTGGTGGGTGTACTATTGAATTGATTATTTCTAAGTTTTGGGGAGAAGAAAAAACTTCAGATGCTAAGTATTGAGTATTTAATTTATCATCGTTGTATGATTCTTGACCAAATGCTGATTGAATATCTTGTTTTACATTAGGATCATTCTGCATTATATTTTTAGCAATATCATCTGCATCTAAAACATTGTATCCAGATGCTTTAATAATTTCAGCAACAAAACTTTTTCCAGATCCAATTCCACCAGTTATACCAATTTTAAGTTTCATCTATATATAAATGTGTTAATCTCTAATTCGTTAATCTAATATTTTAAATTAAAAATGCCATCTTAAAAGATGGCACATAATTAAAATTATGATGAGAATTTATTTTAATCCACTAGCTAATAGTTCACCAGCACTAGTACCTCCTGTTGAACTAGCATAGTTTGTAAGCACTGGTACAAATTGATCTACCATGCCTGTTTCCATTCCCAAATTCTCAAATACGCTTCCTGCTTCACTTAAACTGCTCATACTTTCAGAAGCACCTCCAACTAACTGTGCAATATTCGTGTATGAATCAAGTCCTGGAACTAATTCTGCAATACTATCAAATGAATCCCCCAGGTTATTTTTTGCTACGGATAAAAGTGCCCCAGCTCCACCCATAGCTTGTGTTTCTGTAATACCTAATTGTGAAACAGCCATATCAACTAAGTTATTTGAAAAATCCGGACCTGAACAGCTAACAGTTGAAACAACTGTAAATAATAAGAATAAACCAATTATAGTTTTAAATTGTTTCATCTCAAACATCCCTCCTTAATTTAATTTTGATCTTGCTTAATAAATATTACAAATTAATACTTAATATCCAATTAAATTTAAATTATTTCAACTTTAACATTCTACTTAGCATAAGCAATCTTTCTAACCTCTCGAATAACCGTAACTTTTATTTGTCCTGGATATTCCATTTCTTCCTGAATTTTAGAAGCAATATCATAAGCTAACTTATCAGAAAAATCATCATCAGCTTTTTCAGGTTCAACAACAACTCTAACTTCCCTTCCAGCTTGAATAGCATATGTTTTAGCAACTCCCTCAAAAGTACTTGCAAGACTTTCAAGATTTTCTAATCTTTTTACATAACTTTCTAAAGGTTCTCTTCGTGCTCCAGGACGTGCTCCACTGATCGCATCTGCTGCTTGGACAAGAGCTGAAATTGGATGCTCCATTTCTATATCTTCATGGTGACTTCCAATTGCATTAACCACTATTGCATTTTCTTTATACTTTTTAGCAATATCATATCCAACAAGGGCATGAGGACCTTCTATGCTTTTATCAACAGTTTTACCAACGTCATGCAATAACCCTGCTCGTTTTGCAATATTCTGATCAAATCCCAATTCTGCTGCCATCACTCCTGTTAAATAAGCAACTTCAACAGAATGCTGCAACAGATTTTGCCCATAGCTAGAACGGTATCTCATTCTACCGAGAAGTTTAGTTAATTCTTTATGAACTCCGTGAATACCCAATTGGATAAGTGTATTTTCTCCTTCTTTAAATATTTCTTCTTCAAGTTCATCTTTAACCTTTTGAACAACTTCTTCAATTCTGGCTGGATGGATTCTTCCATCAGCGATCAACTTTTCAAGTGAAATACGTGCAACTTCTCTTCTAAACTGATCAAATGCAGAGAGAATTACTGCTTCGGGAGTATCATCAACTATTACATCAACACCTGTCGCTGCTTCAAAAGCACGAATATTTCTACCTTCTCTACCAATTATTCGTCCCTTCATTTCGTCATTTTGAATTTGAACAACAGACACAGTTGTTTCTACTGAATGATCAACTGCTGTTTTTTGAATTGCTTGCACTACAATTTTCTGAGAATCTTTTTTAGCCTCAACTTTCATCTCATCTCTAATCTGCTGAATCTGTTGAGCTGCATCCGATTTTGCTTTGTTGACCATATTTTCCATCAACATCTTTTTCGCTTCCTCGGAAGTTAGTGAGGCAACTTTTTCTAATTTGATGTTTTGTTCAAGGATGAGTTTTTCAAGTTCAGATTCTCTCCTCTTTAATTGTTCTTGCTTAGTAACAATATGATCAGACAGTTTCTTATTTTCCTTTTCTTTAGAAAGGATTAGATCATATTTTCTATCAAGGTTTTCTTCCCGACTCTCTAATTTTCTCTGAAGATTCTGAAGTTTTTGTCTCTGAGTATTAACTTCACTGTCAAATTCTTGTTTTTTCTTGTACCATTCATCTTTTACTTCAAGAATTTTTTCGCGTTTAATATTTTTTGCTTCTTTTTCAGCATCAGAAACAATTGATTTAGCCTTTTCATTTGCATTTGAAAGTGTATTCTTTCCAGCCTTTGAATTTAAAAACCAACCTAAATAAAAAATAATGACTAACACAATTATAAGAACTGGTACTATTACTACTGGATCCAACATTTCCATAATTCCTCCACAATATTAATAGCCGTACTACCCTCTAATATAAGAACCTTATTTGACACGGTGGGTAATTGCCAGACGCTTTTTAACGTCCACATGGCTGTCAATAAATTGACAAGCTCCCACCGAAATGGGATGAGGCCTGTAATACACGCCGTGAGTCAAAAACCCTATTTTCGTTAACTATAGTTCTTTGTTTAGAACAGGTAGTACGGAAAACTACGATGGTGAGGACATAATTTTGGATTCATTTAATAGAAGCTTTATCTTTTTTACTTTATCGGTAGCTTGAATGCTAAACTCTCTAAATTTATTTTTTTCAATAAAAAGATCATATGCAATATTCAATGCTGCAATAATTGCAATAGTCTCAGTAGCTTGATTTGGTAACTCATCCTTCGTTTCTTCCATTACATTATTAACATACTTAGCCAAATCGGCAGCAAGTTCTTCATTCTCTACCAGTAAAGAGTATTCTTTATCAAATATTGTAACTTTAAGCTTCTTTTTTTCAGTCATTTTTTGTCAACACCATCATTTACAGATTATTTAAGAACGTAAATGATTATCAATTTTACTAATTAATTCTGCTATCTTTGTTTTAACAGCTTCTCTCTCTTCGGTTCCATTTGTTTCTGAACTACCAAAAAGATCATCGCTAAAATCTTTATTACTTGTTTCTTTTTCTAATTGTTCTAGTTTTAATTTAAGTATTTCATTCTCATCTTTCAAGTTCTTGATTGTTTTTTCAAGGGCTAACTTTTCTTCGGTCATTTCATCCGAACGTTCAACGAACATATAAATGTGCTTCTCTAAAGAAAAGAGCTCATCTAAAAAGAAATCGTATATAGATTGTTCAGCCAATTTTATTTTCCTCTCAATTCAGCATTTACTTTATCTTTCACACTTTCAATAGCTTTCCAGAACTCAACTTCAACTTCCTCTTCAGTTAAAGTACGAGATTCATCAAAATAAGTAAGTTCAAAAGCAAGGCTCTTTTTACCTTCCCCTAAACTTTCACTTTCAAAGATATCGAATAACTCAACATTTTTCAACAACTTAGAGCCATTTTCATAAATTATTTTTTCAACAGTATTAAAGTTAATATTATTGTCAATTACAAAAGCACAGTCTTTTTTAATTTGCGGATACTTTAGAAGATCCTTAAAGACTTCTTTTTCTTTCTTCAGTTTTTTTAGTTCATCCAAATTAAAATCAAAAGTAAAGACATCTTGAGGAATATCAAATTCCTTTAAGATGCTACTTATTACCTTGCCACCTTCTCCTATTTTCTGTTTACCTGAAAATATTGAGATACTATATTCGTGAAGGTTATCAGAACTATTATTGAATTTTGTTTTTAATCTTCCGCCTATCATTGATTCTTCAAGAAAAGCTTCAGCAATTCCCTTTAGATCATAGAAATCATATTCTCTCTCGTTTGAATACCAATCTGAGAAATCCGCAAGTCCGGAAACGGCTAAGAGAAGATGATCTGATTCATCAAAATCAGAAAAATCATTTATTTCATCATTGATCTTATTAATGATGTGGCCAATTTCATAAACTCTCAGATTATTTTCTTTAACCTTAATGTTCCTGCTAATGGTAGAAAGCAATCCCGGCATTAGTGAGGGACGAATGTGAGACATCTCAAAACTTTGCGGATTCAAAACTTTTACAGGATTTCCAAAACTATTAGCTGTTTCCTCATTAAGTAAAGAGTTTGTGATTATTTCATAAAATCCTAATCCAGTCAGAGTTTTACGAATACTAACACCAAATTCGGTTTGGTCTTCTTTGCTATTAACAGATACACCAATCTTAGAAATACTTGGTGTATTATCATAACCGTAAATACGCATTACTTCTTCAATCAGATCAATTTCACGTTCAATGTCATGTCTGAATAAAGGTATTGAACATTTAATTTTATCTTCCGTTTTCTCAACAATTTCTAGTTCTAAACTCTCAAGTATCTCATTTACTTTTTCTTTGGAAATATCGAAACCTAAAACTTTTTTAATCCGATCGTATCTTAACGATACCTCCTTCTTCTTTAAGACATTTGGATAGGCGTCTATTGTTCCCTTCGCAATTTCACCACCAGATAATTCTGCGATAAGATAAGCAGCTCTATTTGCAGCAAATATTGTTATTTCTGGATCGCATCCACGTTCAAATCTGATTGACGAATCAGTTTGTAAACCAAGCTTTTTAGATGTTTTTCTTACAGCTGATGGTCTGAAATATGCACTTTCAATTAATATGTTTTTTGTTTTGTTAGTTACTTCAGAATTTTCACCACCCATTATACCAGCAATTGCAACCGGTTTCTCTGCATCACAAATAAGAAGATCAGTTTCTATCAACTTTCTCTCTTTGGAATCAAGAGTAGTAAAAGATTCATCTTTCCCAGCACTTCTTACTATGATTTTCTGTCCAGCTAAGTAGTCAAGATCAAAAGCATGAAGAGGCTGGCCTAATTCGTATAAGATAAAATTTGTTACATCAACAACATTATTAATAGGTCTTAATCCAATGGCTGTTAATTTTTCTTTCAACCAGTCAGGTGATTCTTTAATAGTTACATTTCTCACAACCTTAGCAATATAACGTGGGCAGTCAGTATCATTCTCAATTGTCACTTGAGCAAAATCATTTACCGATTGGTCAGTTTCTACCATATCAAATTTTGGTAATATCAATTTTCTCCCGAAAGCTGAAGCAAGATCACGAGCTACGCCAACATGACTAAATGCATCTGCTCGATTTGGAGTAATATCAATATCGATTATAACATCATCAAGCCCAAATGCTTCACTGAACGATGAACCAGTTTGTACTTCATCTTCTAGAACCATAATGCCATCATGGTTATCGCTAATACCTAACTCTCTTTCAGAACAGATCATTCCCAATGAAACTTCACCGCGAATTTTAGTTTTAGCAATTGTAAAATCTGAGTTCGGAATTGTTGCACCAACTTTTGCTAATACAATTTTTTGACCAGCATCAACATTAGGAGCACCGCATACTATAGGATATTCTTCTTCTCCAACTTGAACGCTGCATAGAGATAGTTTATCAGCATTCGGATGCTTCTCCTTAGTTTGAACATACCCAATTATAAAATTTTCATAGATCTTCTTTTGATCAATTACTTCATCTACCTCTAATCCTGATGTAGTTAGTTTTTCAACAATATCATCAGTTGAAATTCCATCTAAATCAACATAATTTTTTAACCAATTAAGTGATAACTTCACTATTCTTCCTCAATTAAAATTGCTTTAAAAATCGTTTATCATTATCAAAAAATATTCGGATGTCGCTAACTCCGTATTTCAACATCGCAATTCTTTCAACACCCATTCCGAAAGCATATCCAACATACTTGTCATTATCTATCCCAACGTTTTCAAAAACATTGGGATCCACCATACCGCAACCCATTATTTCAAGCCACTTTCCGGGCTTCCCTTTTTGCTCCCACCAGATATCTACCTCAGCACTTGGCTCTGTAAATGGGAAGAAACTTGGTCGAAATCTATATTTGACATCATCCCCAAAAAACTGCTTTGCAAATGCAACTAAAGTACCTTTTAATTCGGCGAATGTTACATCCTCATCAACATACAAACCCTCAACTTGATGAAAAAGACAATAACTTTTTGCACTCAGCGCCTCATTTCTATATACTTTACCAGGCATCAAAGCACGAATCGGAGGTTTTCGTGTTTCCATTAATCTAACTTGAACTGGTGAAGTATGAGTGCGTAAAAGGAAATTATCATTCACAAAAAATGTGTCCTGCATATCTCTAGCGGGATGATCAGCAGGAAAATTGAGCATCTCAAAGTTGTTATGGTCTGATTCTAATTCCGGGCCTTCGAAAATTGAGAATCCTAAAGCTTGAAATATTTGCTTGATTTCATTTAAGGTCTGTGTAAGAATGTGCGTTGAGCCAAGTTCAACTTTTCTTCCTGGGAGTGAGAGATCAATATAATCAGTTGAATCCGAAGTTAATTTTTCTAATTGATCTTTTACTTCATCGAATTTTTGCTGTACTGAAGATTTTGTTTGATTAAGTATTTTCCCATACTTGGGCTTATCTTCTTTAGATAACTGCTTGAATTCTTCAAACAATTCTGTGAACAGACCTTTTCTTCCGAGGTATTTAATTCTAATTTCTTCTAGAGATGCTGTGTCTTTAACTTCAGATATTTCTGCATCAAATCCTTTCTGTGCAGATTCAATTCTATCGAGCATTATAAAAAACCATTATTATTAATAAAAACACCCTCTTGCTCTGAATAGCAGAACTTAAGAGGGCATTAGAAATTATCTACAAAATCTATAATATTTGATTACGCAGATTATTAATCTGTAACAAATTTAACGACTTCCGAAAATGCTTTCGGATTTTCAATAGCTAAATTTGATAAGATTTTTCTGTTAATATCAACGCCTTTAATTTTCATGGCATTGATCAACTTGGAATATGTAGTTCCATTTGCTCTTGCTGCTGCGTTTATCCTTACTATCCATAGACGTCGAAAAGTTCTTTTCTTTGCTTTTCGATCTCGATATGCATATTGCAAACCCTTTTCAACATGGTGTTTTGCGACAGTATAAACGTTGCTCCGAGCGCCTCTTGAGCCTTTGGCTAACTTGAGGACTTTTTTCCTTCGCTTATGCGAAGCTACTTTGCTGTTTGCTCTTGGCATACATTTTACCTTTTGGTTATTGGATCATTGTTTTTACACGTTTCTCTTCAGACTTTGCAACTAAAGTTGCATGTCTTAGTTTTCTTTTTCTCTTTGTACTTTTTTTAGTGAGAATGTGTGATTTAAAAGCTTTATATCTTTTTACTTTACCTGAAGCAGTCTTCTTGAAAGTTTTTGCTGCTCCTCTATTACTTTTCATCTTGGGCATTATATCACCTTATAATTATTTTTTCTTTCCTTTAATTGGAGCTATTATCACATGCATGGCTCTTCCTTCAAACTTATATTGATATTCCGGCTTTGCAATTTCAGAAAGTTTTTCAATGAACCTTTCCAACAATGCTGCTCCGTGCTCTTTATATGCTAGCTCTCTACCTTTAAAAATAACTGAAACCTTAACTTTGTTTCCGTCTTCTATAAAATTTATTGCATGTCTTGCCTTAAATTCAAAATCATGCGTATCAGTATTAGGATGTAATCTGATCTCCTTTAATATAGTAACATGCTGTTTTTTCTTCTGAAGTTTATCTCGTTTTTGTTTTTCATAAACAAATTTTCCAAAATCAATAATTTTACAAACAGGGGGCTTTGCATTAGGTGCAATTTCAACTAAATCAAGATCTTTAGCTTCAGCTTTTTCCAATGCCATTCGTGCTGTAAATACACCAAGTTGAGAACCATCACTATCTAAGAGTCTAACTTCCTTCAACTCTAATAGTGCTTCATTTATTCTTGTTTTTTCCTGTTTCCTTTTCGATCCGTTTGCGATGTATAACCTCCATTAATTATTAGTAGATCTATTTTTTATTGATAATTTTAATTTTGAAATAAATTCATTTAATTCACTTTCACCCAAATCGCCATGTTTATGTTTGCGAATTGAAATAGTATTGTTAGTTTCTTCCTTTTCACCAACAATTAACATGTAAGGAACTTTTTGAGTTTCCCAGTCTCTAATTTTATAACCAATTTTTTCATTTCGTTTATCAAATTTAACTCTAAAATCTTCATCAATCAATGATGAAACAATTTTTTGAGCATAATCAAAATAATTTTGTGAGACCGGTATAACTGCAACTTGAACAGGAGCTAACCAATCTGGGAATGAACCACCATAGTGTTCAATTAAAACACCCATAAATCTTTCAATAGATCCCAACAAAGCTCGATGTACCATAAACGGACGATGTTCTTTTCCATCTTCGCCGATGTATGTCATATCAAATCGTTCCGGCAAGTTAAAATCAAATTGAATAGTACTCATCTGCCATTCACGGTTTAATGCATCTTTAATCTTAATGTCAATCTTTGGTCCATAAAATGCACCGCCTCCTTCATCAACTTCATACTCTAAACCTTCTTTCTCAAGAGCATTTTTAAGTGATTTAGCTGCTGTTTCCCAAAGTTCATCATCCCCTACTGCTTTCTCCGGCTTGGTAGATACATAAAATTTAAGTGACTCAAATCCAAATGATTTCCACATAAACATCGAGAATCTGATAACTTCAATTATTTCATCTTCAATTTGTTCCTTTGAACAAAAAATATGAGCATCATCTTGTGTAAATCCTCTAACACGAAGAAGTCCATGCAATACACCGCTTTTTTCATATCTATATACAGTACCCAATTCAGCCCAACGTAGCGGAAGATCACGATATGAGTGAAGATTTGATTTATACATTAAAATATGAAATGGACAATTCATGGGTTTAACATAGTAATCTTGCTCATCAATACTCATTGGTGAGTACATATCTTCAGTAAAGTGTGAGAGATGACCACTAGTTTCCCACAATTGGCTTTTACCAACATGAGGAGAATAAAGAAGATCATATCCATTCTTTAAATGTTCTTTCTTCCAAAAATCCTCGATTTCATTTCTGACTCTTGCACCTTTTGGATGCCAATAAATTAAACCAGGACCCGCCTCTTCGTGAATGCTGAATAGATCTAATTGCTTACCAAGTTTCCGGTGATCACGATTTTTTGCTTCCTCAAGGAATTCTAAATAATCATCCAGCATTTTTTGCTTTGGAAAAGAAATGCCGTAAATTCTTTGTAAACTCGTTCTATTTTCATCCCCTCGCCAATATGAGCCGGAGACACTAAGAAGTTTAAAATATTTAATTATTCCTGTCGATGGTAAATGAGGTCCCATACAAAGATCTGTAAAACCACCTTCTTTGTATAAACTTATATCTTCAGTATTTTCATCCAGCCCATCAATCAGTTCAAGTTTATATTCATCTTTCTGATCATTAAAAAATTCTAATGCTTCTGACTTACTAAGCACTTCTCTTTGAAAGGAATCATTTCTAGCAATAATCTCTTTCATCTTTTTTTCAATCTTGCTTAGATCATCCTCTGATAATTTTTCATTAATATCTATATCATAATAAAAGCCGTTCTCAATTGCTGGGCCAACACCAAACTTAGCTTCTGGGTATAGCTCTTTTACTGCATGAGCCATTAAATGAGAAGTCGAATGCCAGTATGTTTCTTTTCCAATTTCATCGTTGAATGTATATATCTTCAATTCAGAATCAGCATTGATTGGAGTATCCATTTCTTTCATACTTCCATTTATTTGCGAAACCAATGCTTCCTTAGCCAATCTACCTGAAATAGATTTTGCAATCTCAAGGGGTGTTATTCCTTGATCATACTCCTTACCTGAGCCATCCGGCAATGTAATTTTTATTTTTTCCATAGATAAATCAATTTAAAAAAAAACGGAGTCAACTCCGCAGGTTGTGGGTTCTGGCAGATTCGAACTGCCGACCTTCTGCACGTCAAGCAGACACTCTAACCAACTGAGCTAAGAACCCAACTGTTACTACCACCATTAAATACAAATTAAAGTACCGAGGGCCGGACTCGAACCGGCACGGGAGAAACCTCCCACTGGATTTTAAGTCCAGTGCGTCTACCAATTCCGCCACCCCGGCAACAAAAGGTATAAAAAAATTTTCAGAACCTTTAAATATCTCGTTTTTAATTGAAAACGAACTACAAATATATAAGTTTACTCTATTTATTGCAATAATTTTTGAAGGATATTTTTCCTTGTAATTTATGATGAGAGAATGAAATAGCTAGGATAATAAAAGTAGACTTTTAAATATATTTGGAGAAAATGAGTATTATTCTTAAGTTTTATTGTTTGTTGCATGAAATTTATTTGATTCCCAATTGAAAAAAAATTAGATTTGTAAGCTAGTTTTTAGGGCCAATAGCTCAGTTGGTTAGAGCATCTGACTCATAATCAGAGGGTCCGGGGTTCGAGTCCCTGTTGGCCCAC
>JBDLIN010000030.1:0-24614 GCA_039714835.1 Bacteroidota bacterium
AACAAGAGAGAGTTCCGATTGATGGATTATTGCAATTGTTGATTAATAAATTAAGATAAAATTTAAGACTCAAATACTATATTTATCTAAAATTTTATCAGGTATTCGTGTAGGTCTTCCATTATCTATATTCAATAATGTGAAGACCCCATTACCATCAGCAGCTATTTTATTGCTATTTTTATTATGTATCCAAAAATTTACAGCAATTTGTGCTCCGTTAAATGATTCTACTTGTGTACTTACAATGGCAATGTCACCTAGCTTCAGAGCACGCTTATAGTTTATATGCATACTAGATGCAACCCAAGTAAGACGCATCTCTAAAAATTCTTCCATCGATACTTTATAATCTCTCTCCATTTGTTCATATCTCGCTGCAAGGAAATAATCAAGATATTTTGAAAAATGGACATGGTTATTCATATCGATATCATCAGGGCGAACTGTAATTTCTGAAGTAAATGTACTGTAAAGATTTACACTCATGTGGTAATAAATGATTTGTTTTGAATATTGATAAAAATGAGTAGATCGTAATATTATTACAATCTACTCATGTTAGAATTTTTGAAATATAAAAATTAATATTGACTATATGAACTGAACATTGTAATTCCAAATATAATTATTCCAATTAAGTAAAGTGCAAATAGAACAAGCCCTACAATGATAATGATCTTTTGTATGTAAAAATATTTACCTTGAAGCTCAAATCCTCTTTTTAGAGAGACATTATCATTTGTCAATCTAAACGCATTGAATTCATCAGCAGCTTCGCGTATTCGAAGTCCAGCAAAAATGAGAGGTACTCCAATAATGGCACCAATTATTGAGAGGCTGGTTAAAACACCATAGACGATCGTGAACATTCCCACAAATTTCATATCAGTTGTCATTTTTGTAAATAACATTCCAAAAACACCAAGAGGATTCCCCTGATGTTGAGGTGCAGGTTCTTCTTCAATGTGTAAATCGTTAAAATCTTCCATTAGTTACTCCTAATTTTACTAGTTAATAATCGTATACTAAAAACTATCTTACATAAAATATTAACTTCACTTTTTCAACCATTGATCAATGGTCATTTTCATAAAATTGATATTAATGGGTTTTGCGATATAATCATTCATCCCCGATGATAAACACCTTTCCCTATCCTTCATACTAGAATGAGCAGTAACAGCAATAATTGGAATGCGGTTTATTGGAGACTCAAGCTCACGAATTACTTTTGTAGCTTTTAATCCATCCATATCCGGCATTTCAACATCCATTAATACAAGACTGTACTCATTAGTTTTAACAGCTTTAATAGCATCCTCACCACTTGTTACTGCTACAACACTGTACCCACTATCTTTTAATAATCTCATTTCTACATTTTGACTAATAGGATTATCTTCAACTAGTAATATCTTCTTTCCTTCTGCCTGAACAGTACCATTATTTTCTATAGTACTAACAGGTTGTTCGGCTGATTCTTCAGGAAAATCTTCAGGTACCTCAACTTCTTCTAGTTGATTGGTAACTACATCAGATTCATTTTCTTTTGTTAACGTATTCTTATCTGTATTATCATTAGATTCAACTACTACGTTTTCAGTCGGTTTTTTAAGTTTAATTTGAGATATTTTTTCATTCATACCATCAACAAGACCAACAAGTACATTAGCTGATTGGCGTGCTTTTTTAGAAAAATCCTTAAGTTCATCTTCAGAATTAAATAGCCCTTGTTCAATCAAAGTGAGAAAACCTACTATTGAATTGATAGGTGTCTTAATTTTATGGGCCATTTCAAAAACTTGCTTCGCATTAAGATCAGAGACGTTTGTAATAAAATCAGAAATGTCTGTTATGCTTCCTTCGAAATATGAAGGAGTTCCATATTCATCAGTAGCGGATCTCATATCTACTCTGACTAAAATTGAATTGCCATTATTTTGTTTTAAAGAAACAATAAAATTCTTTGCAATTCTTTGTTGATATAATTTTGATCTAATTTTTTCCCAGTCATTGGATTCTGAGATCAAATCATTTTGAAAATTTATTCCAACTAAATCAGATCTACTTTTATAATCTAAAATTTGTGCTAAGGCTTGATTTGCATACTCTATATCGGTATCAATATTCATTTTAAAAATACCAATTGCAGAATAGTCAACGAAATCATTGAACTCTAAGTTTTCACTGAAATCAGTGCTTTTTGAATCTCCATTATTTCTATTTGAGAAATTACTTTTAATAAACTTTTTCATACGTTATATCAAGAACTTTAAGTAGTTAACAATATTAAGAATTTTACTATATTTAGTTTTAGTTGTTCATTATTTATAGAATAAATAATTTGAGCATGGAATTTAATTAAATTTATTTTAAATCTATGACAGAATTTTTATATGATATTGATGTAAGCATTTTCTATTTTCTAAATGTAACAATCTCTAATTCTATTTTTGACATTATTTTTGCCCATATTACCAATGTAACAAATTGGTTTCTAGTATATTTCAGTTTTTGGCTAATACTAATTTTTAAAGGTGGCAGAATCGGGAAAATTTCAGCTTTTGGAATAATTTTAGTAATTGCCATCTCAGATCAAATCAGTAGTCATTTATTAAAACAAATTTTTGAAAGAGTACGTCCATGCAATGTATTGAATAATGTACATCTTCTTGTGAACTGTACTAAATCATATTCTATGCCATCATCTCACGCAGTAAATAATTTTGCTGCAGCGATTTTTTTTGGTAAATTATTTCCTAAATATAAGGTGCCATTAATCCTTATAGCTGTCTTTATGGCATTATCTCGTCCAATTGTTGGTGTTCACTATTTCTCTGATATATTTGTTGGAGCTCTTATTGGTATAATTATTGGATACTTAATGGCATTAACTGCATTGAAAATAGATGAACTTTTTGAAAAAAGGTTAAAAACAGTAGAAAAATGATCTCAAAATTAGAAATAGCGAAAAATTGGCTCCCTAGATACTCTGGAACACAAATTGATGAATTTGGTGATTATATGTTAATCACTAATTTTCAAAATTACGTTACAAAATTTGCCGATAAATTTAATTGTGATGTCAAGGGGCTTGATAAACCAATGCAGACAGCTACAAATAATGATGGTTTATCTATAATAAATTTTGGAATTGGCTCTGCTAATGCAGCTACAATTATGGACTTGCTGATTGCCAGACAGCCAAAAGGTGTCTTATTTCTAGGAAAATGTGGTGGATTAAAAGAATCATCAGAACTAGGCCATTTTATACTACCAATTGCAGCAATTAGAGGTGAAGGAACTGGCAAGGACTATTTACCGATTGAAGTACCTGCGCTACCATCATTTAAATTGCATAAATTTGTTTCTGATAAAATAATTGATCACGGATTTGAATATAGATCCGGCGTTGTTTATACAACAAATAGACGAGTTTGGGAATGGGATGTACAATTCAAAGGTTATCTGAGAAGAATAGGAGCAATTGGTATTGATATGGAAACTGCCACTATTTTCATTGTCGGATATGCTAATCAAATTGCTCGTGGTGCATTATTATTAGTTTCTGATCTACCCATGGATCCTGAAGGGGTGAAAACTGAAGAGTCGGATAAACTTGTTACTAACAAGTTTGTTGATGTTCATCTTGAACTTGGAATTGAAGCAATGACAGATCTTGGTTCAAAAGGGGAACAAATTAAGCACTTTAGGTATTAAATAGTATTAACAATAATAAGTTGGTAATATGAAAACATTAATAAGTTTATTTTTAGTATTCGTTTTATTTATCAGTATGAACAAGATATCTGCTCAAGTAGATAAAAAAGCAGCTAAAAGTACTGCAAATAAATTATTTAGCTTATGTCAAAAAAATAATTATAGCTCTGCTTCTAGTATTCTTGCTTATCATGGCTCGAATGAGTCAAGGTTATACAAGGATACCTACAATTACTCAAATTCTTCTGAAGCCTCAGATGTAAAGAGGTTTTGTAAGCGTGTAAAAGCAATGATAGAAATTAGTGATTCATATGATTTTGGATCTTTCCGAAAAAGGAAAATGCATGGAAAAGAAGTTCAAAGTCTAGATGTAATATTTAAAAGTGGGAATCAAAAGATTAAAAATAAGCTCACTTTCATTGAAATAAATGGCAAACCTGCTATCTATAAGTTAGATTAGTGAATGTATCTTTTTTTAGGTTTCTTTATAATATCAGTAATTTTTTCCGGTAAGGGACACAAGAATTTACAAGTTTCAAAAGCACTGTAATGATAATTAATTAGAGTTTTGTGCTAAGTAATCAATTCCTTCTTGTACGATTTCCCATTGATTTTCATCTTTATCTTCGGTTATTAGCCCTTCTGATATCATATTGTCTTTTTCTGTATTAACCATTTCAATCCAAAGCTTTCCAAATCCGTTTGCGCCTTTTTCATTATCAGCAGCTTTAAACTTCCCTTTCATTTCTTTTTCAATAAATGAAGCAACTTCTGCTAATTTTGCACTTCCACCAAGATAAATCAATGCTTTAAGGATAGAAACTCGATAAAGACTACTTGGTGTAAATTCCATATCTGATAAATCTATTTTTTTAATGTCTGAATCAGGTCCTTTATTATCTTTCTGTTTGGTTTTTTCACTTTTTTTCGCAGGAACTGGTTTATCTTCACTCAAAACTTTTAAAAATTCAGTATGACAACCTGTCAGTTTTTGATAAGCTTCTTCTACCGGAAGAATTTGATTAAGTAATTTTTGTGCTTCTGGAATAGAACCACCCATAATTTCTTCCGTACTTGTTTGCTTCAAAGAACTTAAATAATCACTAACTTTTGATCCAATTGAGTTTACAAGATCCTCAATCTCTTTTTTGTTAGATTTTAAATCAGACATTTTAATTCCCCATATTAAATTATTATAATTATTTCTTTTTTAGCTTTCAAATGCGAAAGCACATAAAATCATCAAATCCCGTGCCTAACTATTATAAATTGATATTAGTGTAAATTCAAGCTTTTTAAATAGTTATATTAATCCTTATATTTTGTTTAGTTAATTCATAATATTAAAGAGAATTTTACATTACGAAATTATGGTTCAATTATTATTATAAAGGATAAACAATATTATAAATTCTGCATATATGGATTTTTAAAGAATCTTCGCTTTTTTGAACCTTTTCTAATTATCTATTTTGTTAGCAAAGGTTTGTCTTTTTTTGAAATCGGTATTTTATATGCTGTTAGGGAGATTTTTATCAATCTATTTGAAATTCCTTCAGGAATAATTGCTGATGCTTTTGGCAGACGAAAGACTCTAGCCTCATCATTTATTATATACATTTTTGCTTTTATCATTTTTTACTTAGGTGCTGAATTCCAGTTATTTATTTTGGGAATGCTGATGTATGCTGTTGGTGATGCTATTAGGACAGGTATCAATAAGGCAATGATTATTGAATATCTGAAAAGAACTGGACAAATAGAAAGCAAAGTAAGCTACTACGGCCACACTCGTTCATGGTCCCAGATTGGAAGTGCGTTATCAAGTCTTGCTGGTGGAATTTTAGTTTTCTATCACCAAAATCTTGATATAATTTTTCTTTTCTCAATTGTTCCTTACCTTTTGGATTTAGTAAATGTTATTTCATATCCCAAATATTTAGATGAGGGGGTTAATCAAACTGAGTTATTAAAGAATCGTTTTAAATTTACAATTAAAACATTTTGGGATGTTATTAGACAAAAGGATTTGTTGAAATCATTAGTTAATGTTTCAATCTACTCCGGATATTATAAAAGTATAAAAGACTTTATCCAACCATTTTTAAAGACTTTGATAATACAATTACCGATTTTACTCTTTCTTACAGAATACCAAAAGGTTGGACTATTTCTCGGATTGGTCTATTTCATAATATTTTTAAATAATTCATTCGCTTCAAGAAAATCTTTGGAAATCTCTAATATGTTCTCTTCGCAAATTAACTTTTTGAATATTAGTCTATTTGTTGGAATAGCAATTGGATTAGCAAGCGGTTTGATGATGAATTTCTTTGCAAGTTTTTTGGTAATCATTTTATTTGTTGCAGTACTATTCATTGAAAATGCACGTAAACCAGCAGGAGTAGCCTTAATTACTGACAAAAGTCATGAAAATGTTAATGCAAGTGTGATCTCGGTATCATCGCAATTGTCCTCCATTTTTAGTGCACTATTCGTAATGATGATTGGTTACATGGCAGATTTACTTGGAGTTGGAATTGCTATTTCAGTTATAAGCATTCTAATTATACTTTTCTTCCCACTAATAAAACTTAAGAAATAAAGTATAATTTATTATTTTAAGTTCTAATTGTATTTTAATTATCGATCAATTTATTCTCAGCCAAACGTGATTGAACTGAAAACTCACATCAACGAAACACTCAAATTAGCATATCCTATTATAATAGGTCAATTAGGACATATGATGCTTGGTGTTGTTGACAGCCTTATGGTTGGTCAATTAGGAGCTGTTCCATTAGCAGCAGCCTCGTTGGTTAATGGATTGATTTTACTCGTTATCGTACTTGGTATTGGAATGAGTGTTGCACTTACTCCACTTGTTGCCATTGCAAAGGGTTCCGAAAACCATGATGAATGCGGAATAATACTTCGTCAAGGATTGCTAGTTAATTTAATTTTTTCAATTCTTCTTGTTTTAATAGTTTATTTGCTTGCTGATTTTATTTACTACTTAAATCAGCCAGAGGATGTTGCAGTGTTAGCTGAATCTTATCTGAAAATTTTAAGTTTTTCCATTGTACCTTTTATGATGTTCCAATCTTATAAGCAGTTCGTTGAAGGATTATCTTTAACGAAACCTCCTATGGTAATATTAATTGTTGCTAATGTTGTAAATGTATTCGGCAATTGGGTGTTTATATTTGGAAACCTTGGAATGCCTGAATTAGGATTGGACGGAGCTGGTTATGCTACCTTATCTACAAGGATTTTTATTGCAATTGTAATTTTTCTATATGTAAGAGCTTCAAAGAAAATTAAACCTTATGATCCAACTCTCAGATTTAGAAGTATTAATTGGTCTATAATTAAAAAAATTATCGATCTTGGAATTCCTGGTGGTTTCCAGATGTTCTTTGAGGTTGGTGGATTTGCATTTGCTGCAGTAATGATAGGCTGGATTGGGGCTAACGAGCTTGCTGCACATCAGATTGCAATTAATCTTGCATCCATAACTTTTATGGTAGCATTAGGCTTATCAATAGCATCGACAATTCGGATAGGAAATTTTCTTGGGAAAAAGGATTTGAATGGTATTAAAAACGCCGGATATTCTGCTCTTCTCATTGCAGCATCTATTATGGGATTATTTGGGATACTGTTTGTATTGTTCAGAAATTTTCTTCCAACATTATATATTGATGATCCAGTTGTTATTGATATTGCTTCTTCCTTGATAATAATTGCAGCACTATTTCAAGTGGTTGACGGACTACAGGTTGTTGGGATAGGGATTTTACGAGGACTAACTGATCTCAAAGCTCCAATGTTTATTGCTTTCGTTGCTTACTGGTTAATAGGTCTCCCAGTTGCATATGTTTTGGGTTTTATTTTTGATTTTGGAGTTATAGGTGTTTGGATAAGTTTTATTGTCGGTCTCTCAATTGCTGCTATATTTTTTATAAGAAGATTCCAAAGATTTTTAAAAGTAACAATTTTTGATGAGGTGAAATAATGAAAAGGAATGAAATATTTTCAAAATCGATAATTGGAATGATCCATATTGCTGCATTGCCTGGTACTCCAAAGTATCAAAGAAGTGTTAAGAAAATTATAAATAGTGCTGTTGACGAAGCAATGATCTATAAAGAAGCTGGTCTTGATGCTGTTATGATTGAGAACATGCATGATGTTCCCTATTTAAATAGGAATGCCGGTCCAGAAATAATATCAACAATGAGCATTATTGCTCACGAAATAAAAACCAAAACTAAATTACCAGTTGGAATTCAAGTTCTTGCTGGAGCCAATAAAGAAGCAATTGCAATTGCACAGGCTGCCAACCTTGATTTTATTAGAGCTGAGGGATTTGTCTTTGCTCACATTGCTGATGAAGGTATGATTGAATCTGATGCCGGAGAACTGCTCCGCTATCGTAAATATATTGATGCAGAAGATATTCTTATTTTGACAGATATTAAAAAGAAACATAGTTCACATTCAGTAACATCAGACGTTTCTATTGCGGAAACTGCAAAAGCTGCGGAATTCTTCCTGAGCGACGGACTTATTATTACTGGTCGAAGCACCGGGATTGAACCTGACTTAAATGAGCTGGTAGAAATTCAAAATACCTCTAAACTTCCTATTATTATTGGATCGGGAATAACTATTGAAAATATTGAGAAATATTTTCCCACAGCGGATGCATTTATTATTGGCTCATATTTTAAACACGATGGCAATTGGATTAATCGTGTTGATAAAAGTAGGGTAAAAAATTTTATTGGAAAGATTAAAAAATTAAAAACTGAATAACCTAAGAGAGGTTGTCATTCATGCCAGCAACTGGCAGACCGAAATCTCTATTTATTGCACAAGATTCCGTGTAAAAACATCACGGAATGACAGATGTTTTTGGTTTTTAAATCATTCTCAAAATAATTCAGAATATTACTAAATACCTATTCTATTTCCCTTCTAATCTTTTCCGTACTTCGCTGAGAATTGTTCCATCTTGGAAGTACTTATAAATATTTACTCCCGGACAATCAGTAATACTTGAATAATCTTTGTGTGTTTTTATTTCAGATAATGGTACATCAAACTCTCTACTCAGAAACACAATAATATCAATTAATGAACTAAGCTGACTTTCAGAGAGAGTTTGAATTTCGTAGTTACCCATTACTTCTACTAAAGCATGTCCGGTTGGATCATATTCAGTATTTGTATCTCCGGGATAATTTATCGGTCTAGCTTCATATATAAAACCATCTAAATCAATCATAAAATGATAAGGGATATCAATCCATCCTTTTTCTTCCCTACTCCATTGTTGAAGATTTCTTAAAGCTTCTTGCGAATCTTTTTCACGAGTAAATTCTACACCACCATGATGAATAGTAATTTTTTTTATTTCTGCTTCAGCTTTCTTATTCTCTAATTGTTTCCATCCCCACTCGCTTCGTTTAATGATTTTTATATTATCAGAATAATTCAATTCTTTGATCGAAATATCATCACTATTTGAATCACCACATCCAAATAAAATTTGCAATATTATCAAAGAAAATATTAAACTAAGATATTTAAATTCTTTCATTTTCATTAAAATCAGATCCATAGTTAAAAAATGTGACATGTTTTATATCCTCAATCATTTTGTTTTATTTAGTTATGTATATGCTGCTTTTTTTTTTAAGTTTCAACATTAAATTTTATAAATATTAAACAAATTGGGTTGCTTCATGAGCTCCGAAAAAACAAAATCAGACATTCATTTGAAAGAAAAACTCACACTTTCAGATGATTTTACACCGCCATCATTTGATGAGTGGAAAGATAAAGTAGTAAAAGATCTGAAAGGGAAACCTTACGAAAAACTTATTTCAAATACTATTGATGGAATTCAACTACAACCAATTTATACCAAAGCTGACACAGATGGAAAAGATATCCAGCAGTTCCCAATTGAGGGAAGTTATCGAGGAACATCGGCTAATGGTTATTACGGAAAAGATTGGTTAATAAATCAACGTATTGAATTAGCAGATGTGGATGAATACAATACTGCATTAAAGGATGCTTTACAGCGTGGACAAAATAGCATTTATATTTCTGTCGATAAAGCAACCAAATTTGGTTTGGATGCTGATTATGCAAAAACGGAAGATGTTGGGAAAGGTGGCTTATCAATCTCAGGACTAAGCAGCTTCTCCCGTTTACTAACAGATATTGATATAACTAAATATCCAATTTTTATTAGTACTGGTTTTTCATCCGTTCCAATTACATCAATTCTATATGCATACTGCAAAAATAATAATATTGATATTACTAAAGTTCATGGTTCTGTTGAGGCAGATCCTATTGGATACTGGGCATCAGAAGGTGAACTTCCGGTTCCGGTTGTATCTGCAATTTCCGGATTAAAGAACTCAATGGATTGGAAAATAAAAAATGCTCCAAGTCTAAAAACAATTAATGTTTCGACTATTCCATATATAAATGGTGGTGCAAATGCTGTTCAAGAATTGGCTTATGCAGTTGCAACATCTGCAGAGTACATTCGCAATCTTCTTGACTCAGGTGCCGATATAAACGATGTAGCGCAGAATATGAAAATTACAATGAGTGCCGGTTCATCTTTCTTTACAGAAGTATCAAAATTCCGTGCAGTAAAACTTTTGTGGAAAAATCTAATAGCCGCATTTGGTGGAAACGAAAAATCACAAAAAGTGTGCTTGTTTGTTTCTACATCGCAATTCAACAAAACTCTTTTCGATCCGTATGTAAATATGCTAAGAACCACAACTGAATCATTTTCTGCTATTGTTGGCGGAATTGATAGTCTGCAAGTTTTTCCATTTGATTCAGTCTTTTCCCTTTCGGATGATTTCTCACGCCGTATTGCACGAAACACACAAATTATTTTGAAAGAAGAATCACATTTTAATTCGCCAATTGACCCTGCTGGCGGTTCATATTATGTTGAAAATCTAACAGAAGAACTTGCAAAAAATGCTTGGGGAAAATTTCAAGAAATTGAAAAAAATGGTGGTATGATTGAATCTTTGAAAAAAGGATTGATTCAAGAAGAAGTTGAAAAAACATATCAAAAAAGATTAAAAGCTATTTCAAAGAGGAAATCTGTAATTGTTGGTACTAATATGTATGCCAATCCAACTGAAGCATTACTTGAAGGAAAAACTGTTAATCATAAAGCACTCCAAGAAAAGCGTGCAGAGTATTTACAAAAATTTAGAGTTGAAAAAAATCAAACAGTAAATGAAAAAATATTAACTGCATTGGGAACACTTTCAAAAGAGTGTAATGAAGAAAGTATTGATATTGCTGCAGATGCAATTTTAAATGGTGCAACACTCGGTGAAGTTACAAATTCTTGCAGGGTGAATGTATCGGATATTGAAAAAACAAATATTACTCCAATACTAAAACACAGAGCAGCAGAACCTTTTGAAGACTTACGATTACAAGCTGATAAAATTAAATCTGAAACCGGTGAAAAGCCAAAAGTGTTGTTGGCTCCTATTGGTTCATTAAAAGAATATAAAGCGCGTGCTGATTTCTCACGTAATTTCTTTGAAGTTGGCGGTTTTGATGTAGTTTATCCAAATGGATTCAACACAATTGAAGAAGCTGTTGGAAACACAATTGATGAAAACTGTAAAACTGTTGTAATTTGTTCGACTGATGATAAATATACTGAAATTGTTCCAACTTTTTGCGAACAATTAAAAAAGAAAAAGAATGATATCGCAATTGTTCTCGCTGGATATCCTAAGGATAAAGTAGAAGATTATAAAAGTAATGGGATTGATGAGTTTATTTTCCTTGGTGCAGACGCATATACTATATTAAATAAATTAATTAGTAATTAAAATATTTTTTGGAGAGATAATGAAATTTCCAAATTTCGCAGAAATTGATTTAAAGATTGAAAAAAATAAAACAGATCGAGAAAAATGGGAAAAAGCATTTAAAGAAAATAGCGGTAAGTCTTCTGATGACTTTAACTCAAATACAAACGAACGAATAAAGGTTAAACCTCTTTATACAAAAGATGACATTAATAATCTAGAGCATCTAGAATACACTGCAGGATTACCTCCCTTTTTACGTGGGCCATACAGCTCAATGTATGTTACCCGTCCCTGGACAGTTCGCCAATATGCCGGCTTTTCCACAGCTGAAGAGAGTAATGCTTTTTATCGACGAAATTTAGCTCAGGGTCAAATGGGACTTTCAGTTGCTTTCGATCTTGCAACCCATCGTGGATATGATTCTGATCACGAACGTGTAGTTGGTGATGTTGGTAAAGCTGGTGTTGCTATTGACTCCGTTGAAGATATGAAAATATTATTTGACCAAATTCCACTCGATAAAATGTCAGTTTCTATGACTATGAACGGAGCAGTATTACCTGTTCTTGCTTTTTATATTGTAGCGGCTGAGGAGCAGGGAGTTGAGCCAAAATTACTTTCCGGTACAATTCAGAATGATATTTTAAAAGAGTATATGGTTAGAAATACATATATTTATCCTCCTCAGATGTCGATGAAGATCATTGCTGATATTTTTAAATTTTCTTCCGAAAATATGCCGAAGTACAATAGTATCAGTATTTCTGGTTATCACATGCAGGAAGCCGGAGCTACAGCAGATCTTGAGATGGCATACACCCTTGCAGACGGTTTAGAATATGTACGAACCGGTATTGCAGCTGGAATGGATATTGACTCTTTTGCTCCACGCCTATCATTTTTCTGGGCACAAGGTATGAACTTCTTTATGGAAGTTGCAAAAATGCGTGCAGCACGAGTTATATGGGCGAAACTCATAAAACAGTTTAATCCACAAAATCCGAAATCAATGTCGTTACGTACTCATTCTCAAACTTCCGGCTGGAGCTTAACAGAACAAGATCCATTCAACAATGTTGTACGAACATGTGTTGAAGCTATGGCTGCTGCTATGGGACATACTCAGTCTCTTCATACAAATTCCTTGGATGAAGCAATTGCCCTACCTACTGATTTTTCAGCGAGAATTGCACGCAACACTCAATTGTTTCTTCAAGATGAAACTAATATAACTAAAGTCATTGACCCATGGGCAGGCTCATATTATGTAGAATCGCTGACTGATCAACTTATTCAAAAAGGCTGGCAGCATATCTTAGAAATTGAATCATATGGCGGGATGACAAAAGCTATTGAAGCTGGAATACCAAAGATGAGAATTGAGGAAGCATCTGCAAGAAGGCAAGCAAGAATAGACTCAGGGCAAGAAACTATTGTGGGAGTCAATAAATATAAGTTGGATAAAGAAGATCCAATAGATATTTTGGAAGTAGATAATTCAGCTGTTAGATTATCTCAAATAGAAAGGTTGAACCGAATAAAATCTGAAAGAGATAATGATGCGGTTAAGAGTGCAATTGAAAGTTTGACTAAATGCGCAGAAACCGGTGAAGGTAATTTATTAGAGTTATCAATTGAAGCTGCCCGAGTTAGAGCAACTTTGGGAGAGATTTCAGATGCTATTGAAAAAGTAAGCGGGAGATATCAAGCAGTGACAAAAACAATTTCAGGTGTTTATAGCGGTGAATATAATGAGAGTGATAGCAATAAAGCTAAGGAAGCTAGGGAATTGGCTGATAACTTTGCGATTAATGAAGGAAGACGTCCTCGCATAATGATTGCAAAACTTGGACAAGACGGTCATGATAGAGGAGCAAAAGTTGTTGCAACAGCATATGCTGATCTTGGTTTCGATGTGGATATCGGTCCTCTTTTTCAAACTCCTGAAGAAGCTGCAAAACAAGCGGTTGAAAATGATGTGCATATCATCGGGATGAGTTCACTTGCTGCTGGACACAAAACTCTATTACCTCAGCTTATTGATGAATTGAAAAATTTAGAAAGAGAAGATATAATTGTAATCATTGGTGGAGTTATTCCTTCTCAAGATTATGATTATCTCTATGAAAATGGGGCATCGGCAATATTTGGCCCGGGCACAAAAATCCCGGAAACTGCTATTAAATTAATGGGATTAGTTAAAGAAAGATTCAATTAATGGAACACTGATCTTCATGATTAATGATGATTTACGCAGATGGAATAAATAATAAAAATTAATCATTCTTTATCATAAATAATCAGCGTTTATCTGTGTGCTATTCTCACTACTGAAAATACTCCACGCCAGCTTCAAACAACTTAATCTCTTTGTTACCCGGAATGTTTTGACCAACAAAGCTGCCAAGACGTTCGTTGTGTCCCATTTTACCAAATACTCTTCCATCCGGACTAGTAATTCCTTCAATTGCAAAGTATGAACTGTTAGGATTAAAGAAAACATCCATTGTTGGGTTGCCATTAAAATCAACGTACTGTGTTGCTATTTGTCCATTTGCTTTTAGCTTTTCAATCCAATCTTGATTTGCTACAAAGCGACCTTCGCCATGTGAAATTGGAACAGCTTGAACGGTACCAACCTTAACATTGCTTAACCAAGGAGAAAGATTTGAAACGACTTTTGCATAAGTAATCTTTGAAACGTGACGGCCAATTTTATTAAAAGTAAGTGTTGGAGTGTTTTCATCAATATCACGAATTTCACCATATGGCACAAGTCCAAGTTTGATAAGAGCTTGGAAGCCATTACATATACCAAGCATTAGACCATCACGATTTTGGAGTAAATCCATAACAGCATCTTTTATTTTTGGATTACGAAAGATTGCAGCAATAAATTTGCCACTCCCTTCTGGCTCATCACCAGCACTGAAGCCACCAGGAATAAATACAATTTGAGATTGTTTAATCTGTGCGGTTAATTCATCTACTGTTTCTTCAATCATTTTTGGAGTTACATTTCTCACAGGGACTATACTTGTTTTTGCCCCAGCCTGTTCAAATACTTTTGCTGAATCATACTCACTATTTGTACCAGGAAAGGCCGGGATCAATACTCGTGGTTCTGCAATCTTATTTTTAGCAACAATTATGTTTTTGCTCTCATATTTGTAATCATCAATATCTGGACTGTCACAATCTATCTGAGTTGGGAAAATATCTTCAAGCGGTTCAGACCATATTTTAATCGCTTTTTCTAAATCAATTTCAACATCATCAACTTTGATATTCATTCCATTTGTTGTTTTACCCAGTAATTCGAAATCAATCTCACTAAATAATTCAGTTGATGTTTCTATTTTTAATTCTATTACCAATCCACCAAAATCAGGAGCAAACAAATTTGAAGCATCAAATTGGGAATCGAATTCAAATCCTATTTTATTTCCAAAAGCCATTTTTGAGATTACTTCAGCAACACCATTTGCTTTAACAGTGTGTATTGCATTGATTTTATTTGCTTTTACAAACTCTGTTACTTTTTCATAATTTGTCTTTAGTGAATTGAAATCCGGCAGATGATTTTCATCTTTTATAACCGGAATATATACCACTTGAGAATTAACTGATTTAAATTCCGGTGAAATTATATTATTCAGATTTGCAGTATCCACAGCAAATGAAACTAATGTTGGCGGAACATCTAAATCCTTAAAGGAACCCGACATACTGTCCTTTCCACCAATAGCAGCACGCTCAAACTGAGATTGTGCATAGTAAGCTCCTAATAACGCAGATGTTGGTTTACCCCATCTTTCTGGATTATCTCCGAGCCTTTCAAAATACTCTTGGAAACTAAACCACACAGATTTGTAATCTCCACCAGCAGCAACAATTTTTGCAACAGATTCCACAACCGCATAGATAGCACCATGATACGGCGACCAGTTTGAAAGATATGGGTCATAACCATAACTCATAATGGTTCCGGTTGTTGTTTCTTCTTTTAACGTAGGTATTTTAGCAGCCATACTCTCAGTTGGAGTTAACTGGTATTTACCGCCGAATGGATAGTTTACTGTAGCAGCTCCAACGCAATTATCAAATCGTTCAACTAATCCTTTTTTACTTGCAACATTTAAGTCTGCAAGCATATCAAACCATTTCTTTTCAATGTCAATATTTATATTTTTATTAAAATAATTTTCCTCTTTTGGTTCAGTAATTTTAATTTTACTATTCTTTGTCGCTCCATTACTATCAAGGAATTCTCGTAAAATGTCAACTATTGTTTTTCCTCTCCAATACATTTTTACACGCTTCTCTTCCTTAACTTCTGCGACTGTTGATGCTTCCAAGTTCTCTTTTGCTACAGCTTCTTTGAATGCTTCTTCATTATCTTTAGTAATCACACAAGCCATTCGCTCTTGACTCTCTGAAATTGCAAGCTCTGTACCATCAAGTCCATTATATTTTTTTGGTACTGCGTCAAGATTTATTTCTAGTCCTTCCGCAAGTTCACCAACTGCAACAGAAACACCACCAGCACCAAAATCATTGCAACGTTTAATCATTCGTGTAATTTCGGGATTACGGAAAAGCCTTTGGATTTTTCTTTCTTCGGGGGCATTTCCCTTTTGCACTTCTGCTCCACAAGAAATAATTGATTCCTCTGTATGAGCTTTGGATGAACCAGTTGCACCGCCGCATCCATCACGTCCAGTTTTTCCACCAAGCAGAACAACCACATCACCTGGAGTTGGTCTTTCACGAATCACATTATATTTTGGAGCAGCAGCAATAACAGCACCTATTTCCATACGTTTAGCAACATACCCAGGATGATATATTTCATCAACCAAACCGGTACTTAATCCAATTTGATTTCCGTACGAACTATATCCATGAGCAGCTTCGGTAGTAATTTTACGTTGCGGTAGTTTCCCCTCTATTGTTTCAGAAATGGGTACACGTGGATCACCAGAACCAGTTACACGCATGGCTTGATAAACATATGCCCGTCCGGAAAGCGGATCACGAATAGCTCCACCAAGGCATGTTGCAGCACCACCAAATGGTTCAATTTCTGTCGGATGATTATGTGTTTCATTCTTGAACATTACTAGCCAATCTTCTTTTTCACCGGCAATATCAACTTTAACCTCAATGCTACAAGCGTTTATTTCTTCTGATTCATCAAATCCTGCAAGTTTACCTTCTTTCTTTAATTTCTTCATTGCAAGTGTTGCAATGTCCATCAAGCAAACATCCTTTTGGCTTAGTCTATCGCCATAAACTTCTTCTCTATCTTTTAAATACTGTTCGTATGTTTCTTTAATTTTATTAGTAATTTTTCCATTTTCAAATTCTACATCATCAATTTTTGTTAGAAACGTTGTATGTCGACAATGATCTGACCAATATGTATCTAATATTTTCATCTCAGTCATTGTTGGATTTCGTTTTTCTGTATCTCGAAAATATACCTGACAGAATTTTATATCATCCAAATCCATCGCTAATCCAAGCTCATGAAGTAAATCGGAAAGTTTTGAATCATTCATGGAAATGAAATTTTCAATATCAACAACATCATCCGGAATAAAAGTTTCATCTTCAAGGGTAGATGGTTTGTTTGTAAGTGCTTCGCGAGAATCGACTGGATTTATCATGTAGTTTTTGATTTTGCTAAAATCTGTATCGGAAATACTTCCTTTTATAACTACTACTTTAGCATATTTTACATTCGGGCGTTCACCCTGAGTAATTATCTGAATTGCTTGAGATGCCGAATCTGCACGCTGATCATACTGTCCAGGTAAATATTCTATAGCAAATACTTTATCTGTCTCTTCTGTGTTTAGCACTTCATCATAAACTAAATCAACTGGAGGCTCGGCAAAAATAGTTTTTCGTGCAGTTGAATATGTTTCATCTGAAATGTTTTCAACATCATATCTATGTAAAATTCGAAGTTTTTCAATCCCATTTATTAAAAGATGTTCTTTTAATTCCTTAGATAGTGTTTCCACTTCAATATTAAATTCTTCTTTCTTTTCAACAAAAATTCTTCTGATATTCATCAATTCCTCGTAAAATAGAGTTGGTTTATGACTTAATCCAAAAGTCTAAAAATTTAAATACAAATTTAGTGATTCTGGAATTAAATAATTTGCGAAGAATTCATGATATTTTTTATTAAAATTACTTTACTTTAGTATTAGAAATCAGAGAAACTATGCAAGAAAACGAAAATATAAAACCTGATTGGACTCCTAAAAATGCAGGGAAGGAATTTGCAGTTAGAGTTGTCAAAGGAACAAACCAAAGTAATACTGTAAAAAGTAAAATTGTAAAATCAAATGATTTGTCTATTGATGACTATATAAAAGGTGTCCTTAATAATAACAGAACAATCCTCGCAAAAACGATTACACTTATTGAAAGTAATTCTGAAAAACATTTTGACTTAGCTCATAAGGTACTACAAAAACTCTTACCTCACGCTGGTAATTCAATACGAGTTGGTATTACCGGTGTTCCAGGAGCTGGGAAAAGTACGTTTATAGAAATATTGGGAATGTATTTAATTGGTAAAGGGCACAAAGTCGCTGTCCTAACAATAGATCCTAGCAGCACTGTTACCAGAGGATCAATATTAGGTGACAAGACCAGAATGGAAAACCTTTCAAGAGAACCTAATTGTTTTATTCGTCCCTCTCCTTCCGGCGGTACGCTCGGAGGTGTCACTCGAAAAAGCCGGGAAACCATTATTGTTTGTGAGGCCGCAGGTTATGACATTATTCTTGTAGAAACTGTTGGAGTTGGGCAGAATGAGGTTACTGTACGATCAATGGTTGATTTTTTTCTCCTCCTTATGATCACTGGAGCTGGAGATGAATTACAAGGAATTAAAAAAGGTGTAATTGAAATTGCTGATGCTCTTCTTATTAATAAAGCTGATGGTGCAAATGAGAAGAAGGCAGAAATAGCAAAAACAGATTTTGCAATGGCTCTTCATTACTTAACGCCTTCAACTCAAGGATGGACTGTCCCAATCGAAACATGTTCTGCTATTACCGGTAGAGGTATAAAAGAAGCTTGGGATAATATTGAAAAGTTTGTTGCACTCACAAAAAATTCTAACATATTTGAACAAAGACGAAAAGAACAATTAGTAGAATGGGTTCACAAATTGATTGAAGAAGAGCTAAGAAATCAATTCTATAATAATCCAAACATTAAATCGGAATTACCTGTAATTGAAAACGAATTAATAAATGGGAATATTCTTTCGATCGAAGCAGCTAAAAAATTACTCTCTATTTTCTCTAAAAAATAGTACAATAAACATTGAGGAATACAATGATAGCGGAAACTCCTTCTCCACCTTATTATGCTGTGATTTTCACCTCTCATAGAACAAACATTGAAAGTGGTTATAATGAAATGTCAGAGGAAATGGTTACTCTAGCCAAGCAGCAAGTAGGATTTCTTGGTCTTGAATCTGCACGAAATGATATAGGAATAACAGTTTCATATTGGAAAGATATCGAGTCTATTGAAAAGTGGAAGAATAATGTTCAGCATTCAGTAGCAAGGAAAAGAGGGAAAGAAGAGTGGTATCATCAATTCATGGTTCGGATTGCCAAAGTTGAAAGAGATTATCGGTTTCAAAAAGATACTGATGAGCAATAAAATTCATTTTGATCATTGAATCAATAACTAAAGGGAATGAAAATGTCTGACTGGTCATGGGGAATTCAAAACGAAGAGTTTCTTAATAACACGATTACAAGATGTAGAGAAAAGAATATTATTTTACCAAAATTCGATGAATTAAAACATCCACATACAATTTCAGATTCAGTTAAAGAGAAATTAAAAGATATTGATCTTCAAGAACTGCACCCATTAAATTTATTCCGTATTAACTGGTCAAACTCTCCTGAAACTGGGGGCATTGGGAATATAAACTACTTAGAGATTCCTAAAGAGATCACAGGTATCAAAGCAAGAGTAATTGGATTAGTTGGAAAATTTTTCCCTACAGGAGCGCACAAAGTAGGAGCAACTTATGGATGCTTAGCGCCCTATCTTGTAACAGGAAGATTTAATCCACAATATCATAAAGCGGTTTGGCCATCAACAGGCAATTATTGCCGTGGTGGAGTTTTTAATTCTAATTTACTTGCTGTTCATTCGGTAGCAATCCTTCCGGAGGAGATGAGCCAAGAACGTTTTGATTGGCTTAATAAAAGAACAGATGAAGTTTATGCAACTCCCGGATGTGAAAGTAATGTTAAAGAGATCTACGATAAATGTCACGAACTGACAGCTCAAAGTGATGAATATCTTATATTCAACCAATTTGATCAGTTCGGTAATGCCGTTTGGCATTATGAAATAACTGGAAATGCAATTGAAGACGTTTTTAATAATATCAAAGATAATGATTCAAGACTCAGCGGATATGTAAGCGCAACCGGCTCAGCAGGAACAATAGCCGCTGGAGATTATTTACGAACTATTACACCAAATATTAAAGTAACAGCTTCTGAAGCATTGCAATGTCCAACATTACTAATGAACGGATTTGGCGGACATCGTATTGAAGGTATTGGAGACAAGCATATACCTTGGATTCACAATGTAAAAAATACTGATGCAGTTGCAGCAATCAATGATGAAGATACCCTTAGAATTTTACGGTTGTTCAATGATCAAGATGGTAAAAAATGGCTTATAAATCATGGTGTTGAAAGTAATACTGTTGAAAAGCTATCCTATCTTGGAATATCATCGATTGGTAATCTTCTAAGTTCCATTAAACTTGCAAAATATTATGAGATGACAGAGAAAGATGTGATTTTTACGATCTTTACTGATTCAGTTGAATTGTACCACTCACGCTTATTGGAGCTAAATGATACATGGGGTAACTACACTAAAACACAAGCAGAACTTGATTGGAATGAAGTAATTAAAAGACAATCTATTGACTACTTTAAAGAATTATCTTATTATGATAAAAAGGCTATTCATAATTTAAAATATTTTACATGGATTGAGCAGCAAGGGAAATCAGTCGAAGAATTAAATGAGCAATGGTATAATGATAATTATTGGGATGAACGATTTTCCGTTGTTTCTCAGTGGGATAAACTGATTGAAGATTTTAATAAAGCTGTTGGTCTTTGAGTTTTTAGATAAATATTTAAATGAAGTAAGTATTTAGGACGTAATATGTCATCTCTGGATAATATATTTATAAGCACTCGCCAAAATAAATTACGTCTTGCAAAAATTTGTTTCAGCAATAAAATTGAAGATATAACTTTTCTATCAGATGAGTTTGATTGGAAAGATGTTGACTCAATAGATAAATTAAATCAATTCAATAAAAACAATTCTGAATTATTTAATGAAGGTAATCTCCTACTAGCTATGCCCGGAGCAATTGATCCTCACGTTCATTTTAACACTCCAGGATTTGAGTATAGAGAAGATTTTGAACATGCTACAACTGCAGCTGCTACCGGAGGAGTAACAACTATCATTGATATGCCTTGTACATCAATACCACCGGTTACATCTCAAAATAATTTGGTCCAAAAACTAAATGCTCTGAAACACCGCAGCTTGGTTGACTATGCACTTTGGGGCGGAATTAGAGGGAATGATTTTGAAAATCAAAATGAAGTTATAAAACAGATTCACGAACTTGATGAAGCCGGTGTAGCAGGTTACAAAGCATACTTAATTTCTGGAATGTCAGAGTTTCAAGACCTTAGTCTCGAGCAAATGAGATTTGCAATGGAAAATGTTGCAAAAACCGGTAAACCTCTGGGTGTTCATGCAGAAGATAAAGAACTAATTACTTCCAGAAGAACAGAATATCAAGATGCAAATATAAATACGTGGGAAGCATACTGCAGTACAAGGGATTCAAGGGCTGAAGAAAAAGCAATCGCTAATTTAATTTCTCTCGCTAATGCATTTGATATAAGAGTACATGTTGTTCACTTAAGCTCTAAAGCAGGAATAGAACAGATAAAAATTGCTCAAGAGTTAGATCTTAATTTCACTTCTGAAACATGTCCTCATTATCTATTCTTTACTCAAAAAGATTTTGACAATTTAGATATTAGAAATCTTCTTAAAACCGCACCACCGGTAAAATTTTACTATGATCGTGAAGCATTATGGAAGGCACTGCAAGATAATAGATTATCCTTTGTAACCACTGATCATGCAGGGTGCAATTCGGAAGATGAAAAATCAAGTGATAATTTTTGGAAAGTTTATGGCGGTGTTCCTGGAGTTGAACATCGAGTACCATTTCTCTTTAGTGAAGGTTTTTTAAAAACAAAAATTAAGTTAGAACAGACTATCAAACTATTATCCTCAAATGCTGCAGAATTCTTTAATCTAAAAAGCAAAGGAACTTTAGAGATTGGGAAAGATGCTGATATTGCCTTGATAAATTTATGGGAAGGAGATCAAGTCCGTGCTGAACATATGCATAGTAAAGGGAAATATACTCCTTTTAACGGAATTTTATTCAAAGCTAAAGTTGAAAGAACTTATTTGCGAGGTAGAACTATCTTTGATAGAAATAATCAAGCTGAAGAGTCTGTTGGCTTTGGAGATTTTATTCCGGTTAAAAATACTATTAACACATGATATTAAAAGGTGTCAAAAATGAAAATCATTAATGGATGGATTTGTAGAGTTGGAAGAAACAGAGTTATTCCGACATTTGGTGATATTGAAATTGAGAATGGAATTATAAAAAAAATAATCCCTAAAAGATTTTCTCCTGATATCCTGTTTCATCCCAAAAATAAAAAAGGGATATATGACGCTGGCGGTTCTGTGATAACAATACCTCAAATTAACTTTCATGAACATTTCTACAGTAGATTAGCAAAAGGATTGAATATAAAAGGCTCAATGGATTCTTTTCACAATATTTTACACAACTTATGGTGGAAGCTTGACCGAGCATTGACACCTCAAATGATTGATGCTTCTGCTAAAATGTCTGTAATTGAATCAATTAAAAATGGCACAACTTATATATTTGATCACCATGCATCTATGAACGCAATTGATGGAAGCCTTGATATTATTGCTGATAATATTACCAGTAGCGGATTGAGAGGTGTTCTCTGTTTTGAAACAACCGATAGAAATGGTATTAAAACTGCTGAAGATAGTTTAGCGGAGAATATTAATTTAATCGAAAAAGAGCAGAACAAAAATGTTAGAGGGATGTTAGGACTTCATGCTTCATTTACTTTATCGGATGATACTTTAGAATCTGCATCTCACCTCGTTAAAGAATATGACTTAGGTATTCATATTCATCTTTGTGAAGATACTACAGACCGAGTATTGAGTAAAGAGATAACGGGTAAATTCCCTGTTCAAAGATTACTTAATTATGACTTATTAAATGATAAAGGCATTTTAGCTCATGGTATTTATTTAACTAAACGGGATTGCGATATCATTGAGGAAATGGGACCTTCGCTTGCATTTAATCCCGATTCAAATTTAAATAATTCTGTTGGTACTCCAGATTTTATTGGACTACCTGAATCGATACCAATGTTGGCCGGAACAGATGGAATGCACGCTAATCCTGGAAGATCTTTGAAAAACATATACCTAATTATGCGAGCTGAAGGAATTTCATTTGATGAAGCATTTCATAGAATTACTAAAATATACTTTGACCAAATATCATTTGTGAAAAAATATTTTGATGACTTCCCAACTCTCACAGCAAATGATAGGGCTGATATGATAGTATGGGATTATGCACCACCTACTCCAATAACTTCAAATAATTTTTTCAGTCACTATATTTACGGCATACTTGAAAGAACCCCCAAATCTGTTATACAATCTGGAAATTTCTTACTAAAGGATAATGTTCTAATAGGTATTAATGAAAATAGGGTAAACGCAAGCATTTATGAACAAGGCGAGTTATTATTCAGAAAATTTAATAGAATTAAGTAGGAATACAATAATGTCTATAGCGGAAGAAATTATAAAATTATCAAAACAGCACGAAAATTATACAGCAGAAAATTTATCTCGGCTAGTAAAAATTAAATCTCCTAGTAAAGAAGAAAAAGAAGTTGCTTTTGCACTAAGAGATATTATGGAAAGTGCTGGTTTTGATGAAGTTCGGATTGATGGTTTAGGTAATGTGATCGGGAGAATCGGTAACGGCAAGAAGGTAATTGCCATTGATGGACATATAGACACTGTGGATATTGGAAATATTGAAAACTGGGACTTTGATCCGCTTAGTGGTGAAATAAAAGATGGTTTTGTTCATGGTCGTGGAACAGTTGATCAGGAGGGTGGACCAATAGCTGCAATCACTGCCGTAAAAATTCTAAAAGAAATCGGATTTCCAGAAGATTTAACCCTTTATGTAACTGGAACAGTTATGGAAGAAGACTGTGACGGCCTCTGCTGGAAATATATTGTTGAAGAAGAAAAGATAAAACCAGAATGTGTGATAATCACTGAACCTACAAATTTAAACATTTATCGAGGTCATCGTGGACGGATGGAGATTGCTGCATCATTTTACGGTGTTTCCTCTCATGGTTCTGCACCAGAACGTGGTAAAAACGCTATCTACGAAGCATCAAGAGTTGCGCTAGAAATTGAAAAACTCAATGAAAAACTTGCTGATGATGAGTTTTTAGGTAAAGGGACTATTACAATATCTGAATTTAAATCAGATTCTCCATCACTTTGTGCTGTATCAGATTTTGCACGCATTCATCTTGATAGAAGATTAACATGGGGTGAAGATAAAGAGTTAGCACTAGATCAAATTCATGAAATCGTTAAAGATATGAATGCAAAAGTAGAATTACTAAATTACAACGAAACTTCTTATACCGGTCTAAATTATGGAATGGAGAAATATTACCCAACCTGGAAATTAGAAGAGAATCATCCATTAGT
>JBDLIN010000031.1:0-23512 GCA_039714835.1 Bacteroidota bacterium
GGAATTTCAATTTTTGGGATAATTAAAATGTGTGTCGGTGCTTTAGGATTGATATCACGAAAGGCTAATACATTATCAGATTCAAACACTATATCAGCAGGAATTTCTTTCTTAATTATTTTTGAAAATATTGTTTCTTCCATTACAGCTCCAAACTAATTCATTTTTGTTAATCTCTGGATAAAGATTTATTCTTTTTCAATCTCATATTTCTTCATTTTATTATACAAATGACTTCTTTGTATTCCCAATATTTCAGAGGTCTTACTAATATTCCAGTTATTAAGTTCTAACTGCTTTAATATAAATGCTCTTTCAGCTTTTTCCTTAAATTCTTGGAATGAATTTGTGATATTTAAAAAATCATCATCTTTTGTAGTTGAATTTGGAATAAAAGCAGTAATGTCATTAGCAGATATTTCTTCACTTGGAACCATAATAATTATTCGTTCAATAATATTTTTTAATTCTCTAATATTTCCCGACCACTGCATACCAGTTAAGAGTTTAATTGCAGAATCATCAAACTTAACTAATGAAAAACTATTTTTATTACATATTATTTTTATAAAATGATCGATCAATATTGGTATATCTTCTTTCCTCTCTCTGAGTGGAGGAATAGTTAGTGGAATAACATTTACTCTATGATATAGGTCTTCTCTAAAATTTCCATCTTCAATTTCCTTTTGAAGATCTTTATTTGTAGCAGCAATAATTCGCACATCAACATTAATTTTGTTGTTGCCACCAACACGTTCAATTCTGTTATCTTCAATAGCACGAAGAACTTTTGCTTGAGCTTGCAAACTCATATCTCCAATCTCATCAAGGAAAAGCGTTCCTTTATTTGCAGCTTCAAATTTCCCAATCCTCTTATTGTGGGCGCCAGTAAATGAGCCTTTTTCATGTCCAAATAATTCTGATTCTATCAGCTCATTTGGAATAGCGGCGCAGTTCACTTCCACAAAAGGATGCTCAGCACGAAGACTTTCTCTATGGATCTCACGAGCAGCTAATTCTTTTCCTGTTCCATTTTCACCAGTTATCAAGATTCGCGCATCAGATTTTGAAACTCGGCTAATTGTATTTAGAATTGATTGGAAGGATTTGCTCTGACCGATCATCGTTTCTTCAACTTCTAAATTTTCTTTAAGCTTCTTATTTTCAGAAACAAGGTTTGTCCTTTCCCCAGCATTACGAACACTGATTAAAAGTTTTTCTCTATCAATCGGTTTCTCAATAAAATCGAATGCCCCCAGTTTTGTTGCCTTTACAGCATTTTCTAGACTGCTGTGAGCAGAGATCATTATGACATTAATATTGATTTTTTCATTCTTAAGCTCGTTAAGTACCTCAAAGCCAGTCATATCTGGCATTTGAATATCTAATAGTAAAACCGAGTATTGAGTGAATTTTAAGTTCTTTATTCCTTCCTTTGCATCTGTGAAATAATCAACATGGTAATCCTCATATTCAAGGATCATTTTTATGCTTTCACAAATTTCAATTTCATCGTCAATAATCAGTACTGATCTCATTTTAATAACTATAGTTTAATGTGAAAAAAGTGTAAATATTAAATGAGGAAGATGGTAAATAGCTATAATCATTTAATAACTGTTTGCCAAAATGATATCCAATAAAATTTGCTATAAAATCTCTATTGTCAATAGTCCCTTCAACTTTGAAGGCATCCTCAAATAACTCTACTAAAATACTTAGAAATTTTGATAAATTAAAAATTGAAATGGAGTAAGAGAGATACGCATTCCCAAAAAAATGTGCTATTTTATCTTTATCTCCAAAATTAGTTTTAGGAGAATCTATAAATACATTTTTAGGTAATCTTTCGATTTTCATATTAAGAGTATTATCTGGCCCAGATGGCAATTTAGCTCCCATTCTAATATTAGTAAAGGGAAAATGGAGAGGCATTTCATCAAATGGTAGAGTCGCAAATGTTAAGGTAAGCAATGCTTCGTCAATTTTATTATTGTGAATTACCAAAGCTCTTCTATATAAAGTATCGATTAATTCTAAATCAGAACGTGATTTACTCAGTGAACTATATTCATCACTGATGATGAAATTAACTATTTCAGTAATTCCTTCTTCGAGATCTTTTTCAATAAATATCTGTCCTGAGGATTCAGATATTAATGATCCTATGATGAGTAAAGAAAAAAGAATATACTTTCTGTTCATGTTAAATTAATAATTAATAATTAAATTTCAATATTCAAATTAATACAATAACAAAATAAACGGAACTAATATGAAATGGTATGCTTATATATTTTCTTTTTTAATTTCTGCTTCACTTGCTTTATCTCAACAGTTTGATACGCATATAGTAAATCTCAATGGAGAGCTAAGTGAAGATGATAACTATGAAGAGAGCATTGGTAGATTTGATGCTTATGAAATGAAATTAGGAAAAGGAGATTATATTAAGATAAATCTTAAAGCTGAATTTTTCCCTTTGCTCACAGTTGTTTCACCTTCAGGTAAATATAATATAGCATATCCTCAAGATAATAATTTAGAAGTAATTCATGGACAGAAAATTGATGAGACAGGTCATTGGTATATCTATGTTTCAGGTGATAAAACGGATGTTGGTAAACATGAAATGAATATCTACTATGTTTCGGAAAACTCCCGTGATTTGCCAGCTCAAACTGATATTTGTACAATTACCAATTTTGTCTTAGCTCATTCAAATACGAATTTCTTTTACTTCACAGATTGGGATGTTTTCGCTGAGAGCCAAGAAATATTTAAAAATACGAGTCGTAGTAGTAATGGAAACATCAGTAGCTTTGTACTTGAAACTGACGAAATGGTTAGTAAAAATAAATTCGATGAATGGTCTTATCAAATTTCAGAATGCTTAGGTTATGATTGGGAAGAGAAGGGAAGTAATAATAAGATTCGATTTAATGAAATAAATGGTGATAGGAGTATAGAACTTATATACGATAATGAGAAAATAAAACTGGTGATATCAACAAAAATTAAATAGAAAATGTAATGAGGTTGTTTCAAAATGAAAATTGAAACAACCTCAAATGATTTAATGTTTATCTTGGTCACGAACTAATGGAATTCTATCAGTTCTTTGATGATTGATCATGAGATTAATTCGGTAATCAATCTGGAAAAATTTCCCAACTAATTTTGGTGGAAGTACCTTAGACATCTTTTCAAAATATTCTTCTTGTAGGTCAAGTCTATTTCTTTTTAATTCATTGGATTTTCTCATCAACTCAGTAGCTTTCTTATCTTTTAAAATGTAATAATACATTAAGTATTCTTCGAGTACATCTAACTCTGCATCAAGAATTGCTTGTGATTCGGTATTAAATTCATCGTAAAGGGGCCAAAATATTGAATCTTGCTCTTCAGTCAAATCAAGATGATCTTTTACTAGGTCTCTTGCTTGTTCAGCTACATCATTTTCATAAATTTCAACATCTTTCTTATTAAAGAATTGGGCATTAATTGAAGATACGCCCAAGAACAGTACAATACAAATAATTATCATTTTTTTCATGTAGTCCTCTCAAGTTATTGTTAGAAAATAAAATTAAATATACATAAAATATGAAGTAGTTATCAAAAAAATACACGATATATTTTATTTAAACTCAACCGGCTGACCTGTTGCTTCCAGAACTGATAACCATAAATCACTATCTGGATCTACACGCTTTCTACCTGTAGCAATTATCTGCATTGGTATATGAACTAATGAATCGTGCAAGTTACCTATTAATAATTCTGTTTTGCCAGTCATAGCTGCATGTACAGCCATTTGTGATAACCGTAAACAAAATAAGCTGTCCTGGGGAGATGCAGGAACACTTCTAATTATATAGCTAGGATCTATATATTTAAGGTTTACTTCCATATCTATTTCTTTAAAATAACTATTGATTTCTTCTTTGAGGAAAAGTCCAATATCACCTAGTTTTATATTGCCGGAAGCATCTCTTTTTGCATTATTGTTTTCAATATATTCCTGGCCTGCTCCTTCAGCAATCACGATTACTGCGTGGCCTCTATTTTTAAGTCTATTCTTAAGTGTTTGTAAAAATCCATCATCACCTCTCAATTTGAATGGTACTTCTGGAATTAGTACATAATTCACATCGTTCATTGCCAGTGCAGAGTAACAAGCTATAAAACCTGAATGCCTCCCCATTAATTTAACCAATCCTACTCCATTATATGATCCTAGAGATTCAGTATGTGCACTTGTAATTGACTTAACGGCTTCTGCAAATGCAGTTTCAAATCCGAAACTTTTATCAATGTACATAATATCATTATCGACAGTTTTAGGAATTCCAATTACACTTATTTTTAAATTTCTATTTTCAACTTCCTCTGCAATTTTTAATGCTCCTCTAATTGTTCCGTCACCACCAATAATGAATAACATATTAATACTCATTCTTTCAAGACAATCAACAATTTTAACAGGATCTTGTTTACCTCTGGAGGTACCTAAAACAGTGCCGCCCCATTTATGAATATCGGAAACAGTTTTAGGTGTTAAGTCAATAACATCATGGCCATATTCAGGTATGAATCCTTGATATCCATACTTAATTCCATAAATATTCTTTACACCATACCGATATGTTAAATTCATAACAATTGCACGTATCACATCATTTATACCAGGGCACAATCCTCCACAAGTGACAATGGCAGCTCTGGAATGGTGGGGATCAAAATAAATATTCTCTCTGGGGCCAGCTAATTCTAACACTGGTTGATTTTCTTTTTCTGAGTTTGGGGCTTTGATATTGATATTTTGATCAAATAAAATCTTATCATTATCAGCAACATAATTAATTTTTTTGCTTTCAGTGGAAAGTTTCTGAGCCAGAGGAGAGGGAATTCGGCACGGACCTAGTGTTTTAATTTCAAATGCTTTTGATTCTAACATTTTTGCTCCGTAATATCTAATAATTAGAAATGCAAAAAAAACTTTATAAAAATAAAAAAGTTATGTATTACATAAAACAGAAAATAATATATTTTAGTTAATTTATTATATATTCCAACTTAAAATAGAAGCTTATACTTAGGATTACAATAATATTTGTTTAATGATAGAAATTCTAGAAATACTTGAATTTATCAAAAAGAATACTTTTTCTTCTTTTTTCTATACACCTCTGAAGGAGGGGAATGAATGTAGTTATTTCTTCAAGTCCCCTGTAAAAACTATTGAATGTCATGATATAGACTCAATTGATAAAACTTTAAACGAGATTGATAAACTAAAGAATCAATATCCATATGCTTATGGCTATATTGCCTATGAAGTTGGTTACTCATTTGAGGAAAGGTTAAAAAATCTAATTAGACACGATCATGAAGATAGTTTAATTAGATTCAACTTTTATGACGAATCATCGGTTAAGATATTCAAGACAAAAAACATAGATTTTTCTCAGGCAAAAGAAATACTTATTTCAAATAAGCAACAAATCGAAAATTATTATTTAAATATTAAATACAATGACTATAAAAATAACATTGAAAAGATTAAAGATCTTATTGCAAAAGGTGATACTTATCAAGTAAATTATACATTAAAATCACATTTTGATTTCAAAGAAGATATTATAGATCTATTCCTTCAGCTGCTCTTTAATCAATCAGCTTCTTATACAGCACTTATAAATGACGATAATAATTTTGTCATTTCAATTTCGCCTGAATTATTCTTCAGTACTAGAGAAAAGACTATTACATCCAAACCAATGAAAGGAACAATAAAACGTGGATTAAATATTGAAGATGATAATATTCAAAAACGAAGTTTATTAAGCAGTGCTAAAGATAGATCTGAAAATATAATGATAGTAGATCTACTCAGAAATGATTTAGGAAAAATCAGTGAATTTGGTTCTGTAATTGCTGATCCAATTTTTGAAATTGAAAAATATGAAACTGTTTTTCAAATGACTTCTACTGTAAAAGCTCAATTGTTAGATAATTCATTCAAGTCGATCATCAAAAACATTTTCCCTTGTGGTTCTATCACCGGAGCGCCCAAAATTAGAACAATGAGAATAATTAAAGAATTGGAATCGGAGGAAAGAGGTATTTATACTGGGACAATCGGGATTATAAATAATCATGAATATACTTTTAATATTCCGATCCGAACAGTTACTATAAATAAAAAGAAAAAGGAAGGTACATTAGGAATTGGCGGCGGAATTGTCTGGGATAGTGATCCAATACTTGAGTACAAAGAAGCTGAATTGAAGGGAAGGTTTTTATCACAACCTGTTAAATATTTTGAGCTGATCGAAACTATCCTTATTGACAAAGGAGAATTGTTTTTGTTTGATTATCATCTAAACAGATTGAAAGCATCTGCTGAATATTTCCTTTTTTACTTAGACATAGAAAAAGTCAGAAAAGAAATAATTCAATATGTAGACATGTTAAACAATGATAAGAATTATAGATTAAGAATTCTCTTATCAAAGTGGGGTGAGTTAACCTTTACAGTAGATGAACTTTCAACACCAAAGAGCTCTAACAAGGTAATTATCTCCAATAAAAAGATCGATTCAAAAAACACCTTTCAATTTTTTAAGACTACAAATAGAAAAGTATATGATGACGAATACTTATCCTATAATAAAGATTTCTTTGATGTATTATTCCTTAATGAAAATGATAGTATTGCAGAAGGGGCAATATCTAATATTATAATTAGAAAAGATGGACATTACTACACACCTCCGCTTCAAGAAGGAATTTTAAATGGTTGCTATAGAGAACACTTGCTACAAACACAGAGAAATATTGAAGTTATGAGCTTTGGGATGAAAGAACTTATTGACGCAGATGAGTTAATCTTGATCAACTCTGTACGGAAAGAAATAAATATTAGTGAATTATACAGCAATGATGGGGAAGTGATAAAAAAATATTTTTTACGTTCTTAAGAAGCTCGACTTTTAAGTTCTCATTGATATGTTTAAAAAGTCGGGATTCTGAGAAACACTCTCATAAAACACACAAATTATCAAATAATTTAATTTAAAAATTTATATCTTTTGCTCTCCTAAAATGATTAAAGAATAATGGATTTAGAAAAGGGATTAATATCAAAACGCAAAGATGAGCATATAGATATCTGTCTTAAAGATAATGTGGATTTTGTTAAGAGCAACGGTTTTGAAAATTATGATTTTATTCATGATGCTTTAACAGAGGTAGTTATAGAAGATATTAATTTTGAAACACAATTTTTAGGAAAGAATATCTCATCCCCATTTTTAATTTCATCGATGACTGGAGGAACAGAGAGATCGAAATCGATAAATGAACAATTAGCTGTAGCAGCAAATGAACTGAATATTCCGATTGCTGTTGGCAGTCAGAGAGTATTCTTAGACAATCCACAACTTGCGGATACATTTAAAATTGTTAGGGATAAAGCTCCTAAAGTTCCTGTTTTAAGCAACATTGGAGCAGCACAAATTGTTACGATGAAATCAATAGATGATATAAAAAACATTGTAGAAACAATATCTGCAGATGGTCTTATTATTCATCTGAATCCATTACAAGAATTACTTCAGCAAGAAGGGGAAATCAATTTTAAAGGACTATTTAAAAAGATTATCGAAATAAAACAAAGTTTTACTATCCCAATTGTCGTAAAGGAAGTTGGCTCGGGAATCAGCCAATCTGCTGCACGTAAATTACTTGACGCCGGTGTGGATATTATTGATGTAGCTGGTGCTGGTGGAACAAGCTGGGCTGCAGTTGAGCTGCAACGAAATCCAAGTCAAAAAAATAGTTATTTTAGAGAATGGGGTTTAAGAACTTCTTTTTGTGTGCGAGAAATTGCAAAACTAAAAAATGAATTTAATTTTACTCTTGTCAGTTCAGGGGGAGTTCATAACTTTCTTGATGCTGCAAAATCATTTGCTCTTGGTGCTGATATGTTTGCTTCGGCGAAAGAGGTATTAAAGACAGTTAATAAATCTGGTGCAGATGGGGTAATCAATCTAATAAATGGTTGGTTTAATGGAATAAAAAATATTATGTTTTTAACTGGTAGTAAAAATATTAATGATCTTCGTAAAGATAAATTGAGAATTGTAGAGGAATTATTTTGAAAAATATAGAAAGAGAAAACGGTTTCATATCATCGTTAGATAAGGAAACAAAAAAGATATATAGCAAACTTTCTAATCTACTGCATAAAATGGAACCAAAATCACTATACGAGCCTTGCGCGTATGTAATGAATAGTGGCGGTAAACATTTACGTGGCTATTTAGTTTTACTTACAACTAAGGCAGTAGGTGGGAAGTATTCACAAGCATACAATGCTGCACTATCAGTTGAAATCTTACACAGTTTCACATTGGTTCATGATGATATAATGGACAATGCAGATATGAGAAGAGGAAAGCCATCTCTTCATAAAAAGTATGATGTGAATACAGCTATTTTAGCTGGAGATAGCCTGATAGCAATTGCGTATAAAAACCTTCTAAAAGATTGCAAGAATAATACGGTCAATATCCTAAACACATTTAATCAAAGCGTTATTGATGTTTGTGAGGGGCAGAGCCTTGATAAAGAATTTGAGACTAGCGAAATCGTATCAATCCCAGAATATTTACAAATGATAAAAAAGAAAACTGGTGCATTGATAAAGATGTGTTGTTCTATCGGAGCTCAAATTGGTGATGGTACTAAAGAACAGATAAGGGCTTTAGAAAAATATGGAGAGAATTTAGGTCTGGCTTTTCAACTTAACGATGATCTTTTAGATATTGTTGGTGATTCAAAAGAATTTGGTAAGAAAGTAGGAGGAGATCTTGTCGAGGGGAAAAAGACATATCTATTATTGAAAGTATTAGAAGTTGCTAATACCCGTGACAAAAAAGAATTCCAGAAGATTATTAAAAATAATGGCGTAAAGTGGAGAGAGATAAATAAATATAAAGAATTATATAAAAAATATGATATATTTGAAATTACGGCAAAAGAAGCCGATAAATATACAAGACGTGCTATTAACTCGTTAAAAGGACTTCCTGATTCCAATGAAAAGGAAAAGCTACTTTGGCTAGCAAATTTATTGAGTAAAAGAAATAAGTAATGATTGAAAAGGACGTAAATATAATAAATAATGCTGGTTTACATACTAGACCAGCTGCAACGATAGTAAAAATCGCAGCAAAGTATCAATCCGAGTTTTATATTTTGAAAGATGGAATGAATATCAATGGTAAAAGTATAATTGGGGTTATGACTTTGGCAGCAGCAAAAGGAAGTATATTAAAACTTACTTTTGAAGGTGATGATGAGCAAGAAATGGCTGAAGAAATTCTAGATTACTTCAATAGAGGATTTGATGAACTATGACAAAATTTAAAGCACCTAACGTTTATAAGGGAATAGCTGCTGCTCCTGGTATAGCAATTAGACGCGCCTATTTGTTTAAGAAAGCTATTGAAGTTATCAATGATGAAAATATCACTGACATTGATGATGCAATTCATAATTTTAATGAAGCACTTGAAAAATCCAAGAGTGAGTTAGCAAAAGTATTTAGTCTAGCAGTTGATAAATTGGGAGAGAAACGAGCTGCATTGTTTGAAGCTCAGATAATGATTTTAGATGATCCTGTTCTGATAGAAAAAATTACGAGTCGTATAACTGAGGAAAAAAAGAACTCTGAGTATATTGTAAATGATGAGTTCTCAAAATATCAAGATATTATGATAGCTTCGCATGAACCATACATGAAAGAGCGCTCTCAAGATATTGAGGATATTAAAAATCGTATTATCAGAAACATTAGAAAAAAGAAATGGAAATCGAGAATTACAGAAGAAGTGATTGTAGTTTCTGAATCACTTACTCCTGCTGATACTGTTCTGTTTTCTAGAATGAAAGTCACTGGTTATATTACAAACTTTGGAGGATTAACTTCTCATGCTGCCATAGTTGCTCGGTCTCTTGATATTCCTGCAGTCGTTGGTCTTCATGATGCTACAGAGAATATAAGCGATTCAGACGATTTAATCGTTGACGGATTTAATGGTATTGTAATCGTCAATCCTACAGAAGAACAGCTTACCGAATACAAAACGAAACTAGGAAAATTAGATCTGCTTGATATAAAATTAGCAAAGCTAAGGAATAAAAAAGCAGTAACTAAAGATGGGAAGAAAATTGATCTATTAGCTAATCTCGATCTAGTTGAGGAATTGGAATATATTATTCAGCACGGAGCAAAAGGTGTTGGATTAATGCGTACAGAACAAATATTCCAAGAATATGAGACATTTCCCAGTGAAGAACAACAAACTAAAGTATACAAGGGTTTTGCTGAAAAGCTATATCCTCTACCACTGACAATTCGATCGTTTGATATTGGTGGTGATAAAGTTTTACCCGTTGATGTTAAAGAACCAAATCCTATGCTTGGTTGGAGAGGTATTAGATTTCTAATTGATAATAAAGAACTATTTAAAACACAGGTCCGAGCTGTTCTTAGAGCGAGCACACATAAAAATGTAAAATTTATGATCCCAATGGTTTCATCTTTCCTTGAAATTGAAAAGACAAAAATTCTAATTAATGAATGTAAAGAGGAATTGTCAGATGAAGGACATCCATATGATAATCACATCGAAATTGGAATAATGATCGAAGTGCCATCAGCCGCTTTGATGATTAGAGATTTTGCTTCTGAAGTTGATTTTTTCAGTATTGGAACAAATGATTTAATACAGTATATGCTTGCAGTTGACAGAGGTAATGAAATTGTTAATAATCAATATCAAGAGTTCCATCCTTCTATTATCCGTACATTATCTTTCATCATTTCTGAAGCGAGGAAGACTAACACAAAAGTTACTATGTGTGGTGAAATGGCAGCTGATTTTAGGGCAATACCATTATTATTAGGGCTTGGTCTTGAATCTATTAGTCTTAGTCCATCTGCAATTCCTTATGCAAAAAGTATCATCCGAGATCTTGATTCTAATGAAATCAGCGAACTTGCAGCGAGTTGTTTAAAAATGAAAACTGAGAAAGAGATTCATGATACAATCGATAAGTTCTATTTCTCAAACTTCGGGGATACTTCGTACGAGTTTTATACAACTACAGATCAATGAGCTTCAAGCCAATTATTACCAATGCCAATATCGACTAGAACAGGAACATTCAATGGGAATGCTTCTTCCATAGATTTTTTAATTATTGGTTCTACAATATCAATTTCATTTTTTGGAATATCGAATACTAGTTCGTCGTGAACTTGAAGTACCATTTTCGATTCTACATTCATAGAATTAAGTTCATTAAAAATCTTAATCATAGCAAGTTTTATCATATCTGCTGCTGTTCCTTGAATGGGCATATTGATTGCGACCCGTTCCTCAAATTGTCGAACTACTCTGTTTTTACTATTAATGTTTTTTAAATATCTCCTTCTTCCCATTAGTGTTTCTGCATAACCTTTTGCTTTAGCATCTTCAATTGAAGAACTAATATAATCTTGAACATTACTGAATTTTGAGAAGTATGTGTTGATAATTTCTTGACCTTGTCCCCTTGGAATTCCAAGTCTATTCGCCAATCCAAATGCTCCAATCCCATAAAGTATACCGAAGTTAACTTCTTTGGCTTTACGCCTCATATCTTGAGTCACATCATCTGGATCAACTGCAAACACAAGGGCAGCGGTACTCCGGTGAATATCTTCCCCGTTTCTAAAGGCTTCTATTAATGTTTCATCATTACAGATACTTGCCATTATTCTTAATTCTATTTGACTGTAATCAGAACTTAGTATTACATGTTCTTTATCTCTTGGTATAAATGCTTCTCTGATCTTTTTACCTAACTCAGTTCTGATTGGGATATTCTGTAAATTAGGATTAAGACTTGATAACCTTCCGGTTGAAGCAACAGTTTGATTGAACGATGTATGAAGTCGTTTAGTTTTTGGATTAACTAATTTGGGTAAAGCATCAGCATATGTAGATTTTAATTTTGCAGCTTGTCTATAGTCTAATAAATAATCAATTATTTCATTCTGACCTTTTAATGACTCAAGGGACCCAGCATCAGTTGAGAACCCAGTTTTTGTTTTTCTCGTAGGTGGAAGTCCAAGTTTCTCGAATAAGATATGCTGTAATTGTTTTGGAGAATTGATATTGAAAGTGTCTCCGGCAAGTTCATAAATATTGCTTGTATAGGAATCCATAGAGATTCGCAACTCTTCACTGAAATCTTTAAGAGCTTTAATATTAAGATTCACTCCGATCCTCTCCATATCCTCAAGAACTTTCACTAATGGAAATTCAACATTATAAGCAATATCTTCTTGGTGGTTTTCTTTTATCTTTTCTTTGAATAAGCTATACAATTGATATGTGATGTCAGAATCTTCACATGCATAGTCTTTCAGTATTTCAACATCTACATCAAATATCAATTCCGGATTCTTCTCTTTCCCTATTAGATCAGACAAGGGGATAGGTGTGTATCCGAGATAATTTTCTGATAAAGAATCCATCCCATGTCTTTGATCCGGATCTATAATATAGCTAGCTAACATTGTGTCGAAATAAAAATTATTTACTTCAATCCCGTTGCTTCTTAATACTGCAATATCATATTTACCATTCTGACATACTTTTTTGATTTTGTTATTTTCAAAAACTGGTTTGAATATCTCTTTAAATTCAATTAAATCAATTCTTGATGAAAGATCACGACTAAATAATCCAATATCCTCAATAAATGGATTTATGGGGACAAAATAAGCTTCATTGGGATTTATAGTAAACGAAACACCAGCTAATTTTACATCGAATACATTAAGTGAATTTGTTTCAGTATCAAAAACAAAAAGGTCCGTGCTTAAGAGAGTTTTTGAAAGTTTATTAGCTTCTTCAATGTCTGTTATCAACATATAGTCGACTTTAGATCGATTGATTTCTTTTGTTCCGACTTCTTCACTTATTTGAACATTATCACTTGTTTCATTAAATAATTTATTGATCTTATGAATTATATTTTTAAGTTCTAATTCTTGAAGTATGCTATTAACCTTTTCGAGATTAGGTTTATGTAGTGCAGTATCTTCGATATTAAAATCGATGGGAACATCTGTCTTAATAGCAGCTAATGTTTTAGATAAAAAAGCATTCTCTTTGCTTTCGATAAGTTTGTTTTTCACATTTTGTTTTGTGATATTATTTATGTTTTCATATATGCTATCTAAATCTCCGTACTCAATTATTAACGGAGTAGCCGTTTTAGGCCCAATACCAGCAACACCGGGAATATCATCAGAAGCATCACCAACAAGTGCTAAGTAATCAACCATATATTTTGGTTCAAATCCATAATTCTCAATGGCTTTTGTCTCATCAATTATCATTACTTCATCAGCTGTTTTACCTGGTTTAATAATTTTAGAATATTCAGTGATTAACTGGACATAATCCTTATCTGGAGTAATTGCAAATGCTTCAATTCCTAAAGCTTCTGTCTTCTTAAATACTGTTCCAATAATATCATCGGCTTCAAATCCTGGAAGAATAAATAGAGGAATATTTAAAGCTTCTACAATATCGTAGATGTGCTTTATCTGCGGAACCATATCCTCCGGCATTGTTGCACGTGATGATTTATATCCATCATAAATTTCATGTCTAAATGTTTTTTCTTTTGAATCTGTAGCTATTGCAAGATATTGGGGTTTTGTATCATCAATGATCTTAATAAGTTGAGTCATAAAACCATAAACAGCAGAGGTAGATTCACCTTTAGAGTTAACAAGTGGTCTGTTGATAAATGCAAAGTATGCTTTGTAGGCAATTGCCATTGCATCAATAATAACAAATCTATTTTGTCTTTGATTCATAAATTCCTATTTTGATTTAATATTATTACGAATTGAAATACAATCTATTTATTTATTATTTCCTTTCCAAAAAGTGGTGATTATTCTAATGTTAGAAACAGGAGAAATATTTTTATGATTAAATTCATATTCAACATTCAAATATTGATTTTATTATCCACAAACTTCATGTTTTCTCAGACATCACATGATACTTTATATATAGCTTCATGGAATTTGGAAAATCTTTTCGACACTGTTGATGATCCTAATAAAAGGGATGAAGAATTTTTGCCAACTGGTAAAAAAGAGTGGACAGATATAAGAGTTGACAGGAAACTTGAAAATCTTGCGGAAGTAATTTCTAAAATGAATAATTGTAAAGGGCCTTCTATTTTAGGTGTGACTGAAGTGGAACATCAACATCTTTTGGATTCAATGATAGTTAGACATTTTCCTGATAGAAATTATAAAGTTGCTTATGCAGAGTCTCCGGATAATAGAGGAATTGACAACGGATTGATCTATAATGCAGATATATTTACTCTGAAGTTATTTGATACTCTGAGAGTTGATCTTGCAAGTGGTTATCCTACAAGATATATCTTTCAAGCAGATTTGATTAATAAAAGGGGAATGACTCTTCACTTTTTTGTAAATCATTGGCCTTCAAGAAGTGGAGGTGAAGAGAAATCTAGACCAAATAGAATTAAAGCAGCAGAAACTCTTCGGAGAAGAGTAGAGACACTATTTGCAGCAAATGGAAATGCATTAATATGTATTTTGGGTGACTTAAATGACGAACCAAATAATGAATCGATTCAGAATACACTTGGTACTATGTTTTTAAAAAAGGATATGGATATTGAGAACAAATCACTCTATAATTTAAGTTCAGTGTCATTTGAAAATGGTGAGGGAACATATTTGTATCGAGGAGAGTGGAATATGTTAGATCAAATAATTCTATCCTCTGGCTTTTTCACTAACGAGCGAATGCAATATATTGACGATTCTTTTGAATTATTTAAACCAAGTTTTTTGCTAACAAAAAGTGGGAAATATAAGGGTGCTCCAACTCCAACATTTGGAGGAAGTAAGTATCTTGGCGGCTATAGTGATCATATACCGGTAGGAGCGAAATTCATTGAAATTAATGTTGCTAAAAAGAAATAACATGAATTTTTATAGAATGTGACCTAAATAGAAATATTGCATAATAAATTTGCTTTATATTAAGGTGAATTTATTACAAAAATATTGTATTTATATTCAAACTCCATCAAATGATAAAATCTTATTACAAATAAAATGTTGACTTTCTCTGTTATTTGAATAATATTAACAGATACAATTTCGATAATTTAATTTTTATCTATTTATAATTTAAACAATAAATCAGGAGGTAATCTCTCATGCTATTCTCAGAAATCTTAGGTTCGTTTACTTACCTAATAGCACAAGCGCAAGATGCAGGCATTTTAACTTATTTGCAAGAAAAGTTTAATGCTGGTGGTGGATTTATGTACCCAATACTTGGTTCACTAGTAGTTGGATTAGGATTTGTCTTTGCAAAGATTTGGACACTCACAAGAGCAAATGTCAACACAAAGAAATTTATTGTTGAAGTAAAAGATGCACTGCAAAAAGGTGGTGTTGAAGAAGCAATGAAAGTCTGCGAAAACTCACGTGGTTCAATTGCATCTGTTTTTCATGCTGGCTTATTAAGAGCTGATGAAGGGGTTGATGCTGCAGAAAAAGCTATCATGGCATATGGTGCTATCGAGATGGGATTTCTTGAGAAAGGAATGATATGGGTTTCAACATTTATTTCTGTTGCTCCTATGCTTGGATTTACCGGAACGGTACAAGGTATGGTTGAAGCATTTGATTCAATTGCTCAAGCAGCACAAATGTCTCCTTCGGTTGTTGCAGCTCCGATTTCAATTGCATTGTTAACAACTCTTTTTGGTCTTGTAACTGCTATTATTTTACAAGTATTCTATAACTATCTAATCTCAAGAATAGATAAAATAGTTGGTGATATGGAAGAAAGTTCAATCGAATTGATTGATGCTCTATACGAATTAAATAAAAACTAAGCAAAAGAGAAAAAAATGGTGCAGATGAAAAAGAAAAAAGAAAGGGATGTTAAAATACCCGATGCTGGTATGTCGGATATAGTATTCCTTCTTTTATTATTCTTTCTAGTATCTACTACTATAGATGTTGATACTGGTATTGGTTTGAGTTTACCAGAATATATACCTCCTGATGAAGAGCGAGAATTTGTCCCACTATCAAAAGATAGACTCGCTGCTTTGAATATCAATGAAAACGGCGATGTACTTTTAAATGGTGAGGTAATTGCAATACCTCAGATTAAAGAAACTCTAATTCCAAGAATTGAAAGTAAAATTGAGTTACCAAAGAAAAAAAAGTTAGTTGTTTCAATGAAAACAGCTCGTAAAACTAACTATAATCTCTATATACAAGCTCTTGATCAGGTTAAAGGAGCTTATGCTGACGTTAGAACTGCATATTCGCAAACTCATTTCAATAAAAAACTATTTCAGCTAAATGATGAAGAAGATCGAGAACTGAAAAGCAAAGTTCCAATTATTATTTCAATTGCTGAACCTGAAAAAGTAAAATAAATGATAAATAGGTAAATTTATGAATTTTGAAAAAAAGAGATCGTCAAGTAAACAAGAGATACCTACATCATCGATGCCGGATATTATCTTTATGCTTCTACTCTTCTTTATGGTTGCAACAACATTGAAAGAAGTTGAAGTTTATGTAAAGTATCAATTGCCAGAAGCTGAAGCTATAGAGAAAATTGAAAATAAAAGGTTAGTATCTTATATCTGGGTTGGAAAGTCTGGTAAGATCCAGTTAAATGATTCTTTTGTTCAAATTGAAGATATCCAAGATATTATGTACAAAAGAAGAGTTGAATTGCCTAACGTTATCGTTTCACTAAGAATAGATAAAGGTTCTGACATGGGAATCGTTAATGATATTCAACAAGCTCTTAGAAAAGCTGATGCAAGAAGAATAAACTATTCAGCTATGCTTAAATTTTAAGTAATATTTTTAGGTAATAAGGGCAGGTTATATCTATTATGACCTGCCTTTTTTTTTGGAGATTATGAGATGAGTTTAAAAGATAAAATTAACATAGATCTTAAAGAGTCTATGAAATCTGGAGATAAAGTTCGTTTAACAACAATCCGTTCTATACGCGCTTTAATTTTGGAATTTGAAAAAAGTGGAGCTAACAGAGAACAAACAAGTGAAGAAGAATTGTCATTGTTGACTAGTGCTGCAAAAAAGAGGAAAGAGTCTATAGCACAATTCCGAAACGCTGGAAGAGATGATTTAGCTGATAAAGAAGAAATTGAACTACAGATTATAAATGAATATTTACCTAAACAATTAACAGAAGAAGAGTTGATTACACAAATAACTTCAATAGCTAATGATATTGGTGCTAAGGATAAATCAGATTTTTCTAAATTAATGCAATTAGCAATTAAGAATTTTAAGGGTCAAGCAGACGGTAAAAAAATTAAAGAAATTGTTGAGAAGATTTTAAACTAAGTTGAACTATTTAGATATAATAATTTTAGTAATCCTATTCATTGGTTTCGCTCTTGGATTTAGGGATGGTCTAATCAGGAAAGTAATTGGATTAGTAGGATTGGTTCTCGGTGTTATTTTTGCACTTCAATTTTATCAGCCACTTGGTAGATTTATTTCACCTTTAGTTAATGACGAGATTTATTTGGCAGAAATAGTAGCCGGATTTCTAATTTTTATTCTTACTATTTTTATTGCATCAATTCTTAAACGAGTTATTCACCCCCTGGATAAAGTTAATCGCTTTACTAATCAATTATTAGGTGCCATTTCAGGTACTCTTCAGATTTTATTTTTTATAAGCGGATTCATGCTTTTTCTAAACATATTTAATTTCCCTAATGCTGAAGATAGAACTGAATCATTACTTTATAATAAAGTTTATAGTGTTATTCCGACAACCATCGATTTGATAATAGGATCTGACTCGGACGCTATGAATATTGTGAAAGATTTTATAGAACAAAGCAGTGACGTTCCCGATTAAGATGATATCCTCAAATGCAATATCCATACTAGAGTTTGAGAAAATTCTATCTCATATATCAAAACATGCTTTTACAGAACTCGGGAAAGATCAAATCTTAAACCATATCCCTTATGCAGAAAAAATAGAAGCAATTCAATTCGGGGAATTTGTTAGTGAAGCTAAATTTGCTTTAATTCAAAATGATATTCCACCTTTAGAATATTTGTCTAATCTGAAAAAATCACTCTCTAACAGTAGAATTGAAGGCGCTATTCTAACTTTAAAACAAATAAATGATATTAAGAAGTTAGCGGTTGTTTCAAGAACAGTTAAAAATTATTTGATAGCTTCTTGCAGTGAGACAAACCTTGCTTCAACTTATTCAGATCATTTGTTTTCAGATAGATCATTTGAAAAGCAGATTGAGAAGATATTTACTGATTCCGGGGAAATTAGAGACGATGCTAGTCATGAGTTGAGAAGACTCAGATCAAAAATCAATGAGAAGAGTGAATCTTTACGAAAAACTGTAAATAGGATTTTAAAACAGCTAAGTAAATCGATGCTTGTTCGGGAAGAGTATATTACTCAGCGTGATGGTAGAATAGTTTTACCAGTAAAAGCAGAGCATAAACGACATGTAAAAGGATTTATTCATTCAGAATCAGCAACTGGCCAAACGATCTATATTGAACCTGAAGAATCATTAGAATTAAATAATACGATTCTATCCCTAAATTTTGCTGAACGTAGAGAGATTGAGAAAATTTTAAAAAATATCACAAAATTAATTGGCAATAACAGTTACGAACTGGAAGTATCATTGCAGAATATTTCCGAGATTGATAAAATATTCTCAGTGGCCAAATATTCAGTTGAAATAATCGGAGAATTCCCAACTATTGATGAAAGTAAACCTCTTAAAATAATCGATGGTCGTCATCCATTACTATTGCAAAAAATAGGAAGAAAGGACACTGTCCCATTAAACCTTGAGATAAAAGAGGATAGAATCACTGTAATAACTGGTCCAAATGCTGGTGGGAAAACAGTAGTGCTAAAAGCTGTAGGAATACTTTCACTACTAGTTATGTCAGGAATTCACATCCCTGTTCATGCCGATTCTAATTTTTGGTTTTTCAAAAATGTTGTTGCTGATATTGGTGATCAACAATCAATAGAAGATGATCTTAGTACTTTCAGTTCACATCTATCCAATATTAATAAGATACTGAACATTAGTAATTCTCATACACTTGTATTGTTAGATGAATTAGGCACTGGGACAGATCCAGATGAGGGAGCAGCATTAGCTGCTGCGTTTTTGTTAAAACTGCAGGAAAATAATTCTGTTGTTTTTGCAACTACCCATCACGGAAATCTAAAACTTTTGGCAAATGATCATCCCGGATTTCAAAACGCTTCAATGATATTCGACATTGAAAGGTTAGAACCAACTTATAAATTTCAACTTGGACTCCCGGGATCAAGCTATGCTTTTGAAGTTGCTAATAGAATTGGTATAAATGATTCGATAATTAATGTTGCTAAAGAAAATCTAGATGAGGATAAAAACAGAATTGAAGAATTTCTTGTAGATCTTGAATTAAAGTCGAATAGGATTAAAGAGAAATTAGATAAATATGAAATAGAAAATTCTAGGTTAACTGGTCTTACAAATTTATATCAATCCAAAATTAAAAAGTTGGAAAAAGAGAAAAGAGATATTATTTTAGAGGCAAAAACAAAAGCTGGCGAATACCTCAAGAATGTTAATAAAGAAGTTGAACATACAATTAAGCGAATAAAAGAAAGTAACGCTGAAAAATCTGTAATTGTTGAAGAGAAAAAGAAAATAAATGATCTAAAACGGAAAACTAAAATTGAGATCTCTGATTTAGATGAAGTAGAACAGATAAGTTCACTCCCTGAAATTGGGGATTTTGTAAAGATTAAAGATACCACAACAACTGGTGAAATTATTGATATTTCAGATGATATTGCACAGATTATTTCTGGGAATATTAAACTGAAGGCAAGACTAAATAGACTTCAGAAGATAAAGCGTATTAAAAACGAAATAAAAAGTGATTATAGAAGTTATTCGGTTAGTACTCCAAATATAAGATTAGATATAAGGGGAAAGAAACCAGAGGAAATTGAATTTGAACTTATAAAGTTTATTGATGATGCTCATTTAAATAGTTTATCACAAATCGAAATTGTTCATGGAAAGGGGACAGGGGTATTGAAAAATTTTGTACAGGAAGTCCTTAAAAAACATGACGCAGTGAAATCCTTTGATTTTGCAAAGATTGAAATGGGTGGTGAGGGTGTAACAATTGTTAAGTTGGATTGAATAAGTAAAAAGAGTAAATGTTTAAGAAGATTCTCATAGCAAATCGAGGGGAAATAGCTTTACGAATTATTAAGGCATGTAAAGAGCTTAATATTATTTCGGCGGTAGTCTATTCTGATGCTGATAGATCTGCACTACATGTTCGTGAAGCAGATGAAGCATATAGAGTAGGGGGACCAAAAGCAGAGGATTCATATCTTGATCAAGAAAAAATCATTTCAATTGCAAAGGAGATAGGTGCTGAAGCTATTCATCCTGGCTATGGATTCTTAGCAGAGAACTATCATTTTATCGAAAATATTGAAAAGGCTGGGATGGCATTTATCGGTCCATCATCAGAATCAGTAAAGATTATGGGTGATAAAACCTCTGCGCGCAAACTTATGTCCCAAAATAATGTGCCGATAGTTCCTGGCACTACTGAACCAATCTCCTCTATTGATGATGCAAAATATTCAGCATTAGAGATCGGTTATCCAATACTACTCAAAGCAGCTGGTGGAGGTGGTGGTAAAGGGATGAGGATAGTAGAGAATGAATCAGAATTATTAAACTCATTTAATTTGGCAAAAAGCGAATCCAAAAAAGCATTTGGACGTGATGATATATATATCGAAAAGTACTTAAATAATCCTAAGCATATTGAAGTTCAAATCTTAGCCGATCATTATGGAAACTATCGTCATTTATTTGAAAGAGAATGTTCGCTGCAGCGTCGTCATCAAAAGATCATAGAAGAAGCTCCCTCACCATCAATTGATGAGAATGATAGGGAAAAGATCACTCAGATTGCTATCGATGCCTCAAAAGCTAGTAACTATCATAATGCAGGAACAATTGAACTACTAATGGATGAAAATAAGAATTTCTATTTCCTTGAAATGAATACTAGAGTTCAAGTTGAACACCCTGTTACTGAATTTATTGCAAATATTGATATTGTTAAAGAACAAATTAAAATAGCATCTGGAAAAAAAATATCATTTGATCAAGAAAAGATAAAGATTATTGGGCATTCAATTGAGTGCAGAATTTATGCTGAAGATCCCAAGAATAATTTCTCTCCATCGGTTGGTAAAATATCTAATCATGATACTCCCTGCGGTGCAGGGATTAGAATTGATACGGGAATTGACCGAAATTCAGAAGTAAGCATTTACTATGATCCAATACTTTCAAAGCTAGTTTCATACGGACGTGATAGAGATGAAGCATTGAACAGAATGATATTAGCACTTAAGAATTACTTTATTACGGGTGTAACAACTAACATTTCGTTTTGTAAGTGGTTAATCCAACATCCAGATTTTAGAGATAATAATTTCAATATAAATTTTATTAATGATAAGATTGAGCACTTTCTTAAGGAGCAGGAAGGATCGAAAAATCTTTCTAATGAAAAAATCATTTCAATATTAACCAGTGCTCTTCTTTATAGTGAAAATCATTCTTCTAAAATCTCAGTCAATTGTCCATCAGTTCAAAATAATTGGATAAATCAAGATGACGAAGCTGTATGCTGATATAAATAGTGAAAGTTACGAAGTCGAGTATATTTCTAGAAATAGAATTATTCTCAATGGTAAGGAGTATCAGGTTGAGTTGGAACCACTTGAAAAAAATATTTACCAAATAGTTTTAAATAACAAACGACATAAGATATTTATTGATGAGATAGAGAGTGGAGTGTTTCATTCAATTACTAGTGGAGAGACCTTTACTGTATCAATCGAGTCTGATCTAGAAAGAAAAGCTAAAAAAATACTAAATAAAAATATTAACCAGAATTCTAATAAAAATATTAAAGCCCCTATGAACGGATTGATCGTTAAAATTAATAAGAATGTAGGTGATAAAGTTGAAAAAGGGGAATCACTAATTGTTTTAGAAGCGATGAAAATGGAAAATGAAATTAAATCATCCACTTCAGGAATTATAAAGACAAGTATTTGTGAAGTTGGTAAATCGGTTGATAGGGAAGAACTTCTTTTTATTATAGAATGATCTTAACTATATTTGTTACTATAAACTAATTAATTAATATTTAGGAGGTTGAATTGAGGAAATTACTTCAGTTAATTACTATTACAACATTGATATCTGTGCAAGTATTTGCTAGCGGATTTCAAATAAATGAGCATGGTGCCCGTGGAATGGCAATGGCTGGAGCTTATACTGCATTAGCTCTAGATGGTTCTGCTCTTTATTATAATCCTGCGGGATTATCACAATTATCCGGTACTCAGTTTATGTTAGGTACAACACTTATTTCTCCATCTGCAGCATTTAGAGGAGTAACTCCTAATATAGATGAATATAATATGGAGTCTGCTTTGTTTACACCAATTAATCTTTATATTACTCATCAATTAAGTGAGAAAATGACTTTTGGATTTGGGGTTAATAATCAATATGGGTTAGGTAGTAAATGGGAAGAAGATTGGATTGGTAAGTATTTAGCAATAGATACCGAAATTCAAACATTTTATTTCACAGGTGGTGCTTCTTACAAACTATCTGATGCTTTTTCAATTGGTGCTACTTTCTCTTATGTCTATGGAAATGTAACTATTTTAAAGAAGAATCCATTAACTCCATTTCAAGGAGATGCTGAAATTGATCTTGAAGGAACTGCTGGTTCATATGCTTATTCCGCTGGATTATTATTCACTCCTTCTGATGTATTAAGTATTGGCCTTGATTTTCGTAGTGGAACTTCGATGAATTTTTCTGGAACAGCAGAAGTCATAGCACCACAAGCACTTTTAGATGCACAACAAATACCAAATGGAAGTGTTGAAGCTCCGTTAACTTTACCATACAACGCAACTATCGGAATTGCATTAAAACCATCAGATGCTTTAACCATTTCATTAGATTACCAATATGTTGGATGGTCTAGTTATGATAAAATGGAAATTACATTTGAAGATTTCTTGAATGAAGAAGGAGATCCATATGTTTCTACTGCAATTAGAGACTATACAGATGGTTCGATAGTACGTTTAGGTATGGAGTATTCCTTAAATGAAAACTTTGATCTACGCAGCGGTATATTATATGATTATAATCCGGTTAAAGATGAATATGTTGAACCATCTTT
>JBDLIN010000032.1:0-22876 GCA_039714835.1 Bacteroidota bacterium
GATTCTTGATTTTTAATAAAAAATACTTGTTGTCGAGGACCATTTTTAACTACCTTTGGTAGTCCTCGACAATATTTAATTCTACTGTCAAGGTGTGGACCTTGACAGACAGAAAAGTTTTTGATTGTTAGGTTATTAGCAGATCAATATTGAAAATTTAAATTCCATTCTTTTTAATTAGTGCTAATTCGTGAAATTAGTGGCTTTAATTCACTATATTCGCACAGTATGAATAAATTTGACCTCATATCTAATTACAAACCAGCTGGAGATCAACCCCAAGCAATTGCAGAACTTACCAAAGGTCTTAATGATGGTGAAAAGCATCAAGTTCTGTTGGGTGTTACCGGGAGTGGTAAAACATTCACAATGTCCAATGTAATTGCAAATGTTAACAAACCGACATTAATAATATCACATAATAAAACTCTAGCTGCTCAACTCTACTCTGAATTCAAATCTTTTTTCCCAAATAACGCAGTTGAGTTTTTCATAAGCTATTATGATTACTATCAACCCGAAGCTTATGTTGTGAAAAGCGATCTCTACATTGAAAAAGATTTTTCGGTTAATGAAGAAATTGATCGTCTTAGACTTAAAGCTACTACAGCGTTAATTGAAGGTAGAAACGATGTAATAATTGTCGCCAGCGTCAGCTGCATATATGGTATCGGGGCACCTGATCAATATGCTGAGCAAATAACATTTATTAGAAAAGGACAGGGAATAGAACGAAAAAAGTTTATGCGTTCCCTAATAGATATTTATTATACCAGAAATGATGTTGAATTCACTCGAGGGACATTTCGTGCAAGAGGAGATGTTGTTGAAGTTATTCCGGCTTATCAATACGAGGAAGCAATAAGAGTTGAATTTTGGGATGATGAAATAGAAAGAGTATCTATCATTGATTCAATTACAGGTGAATTTATTAAAGAAGTTGAATCGACAGCAATTTATCCGGCAAAATATTTTGTAACGACCAAAGAACAAGTGAACAGAGGCGTCCAGACAATTAAAGAAGAGTTGATAGAACGTCTAGCAGTTTTTCATAAAGATGAAAAATATCTTGAAGCACAAAGAATAGAACAGCGAACTCATTACGATGTTGAAATGATGAGAGAGATCGGTTATTGTTCAGGGATTGAAAATTATTCACGACATATGGATGGACGACCACCGGGTTCTCGACCATCTTGTTTATTTGATTATTTCCCGGATGATTATTTGTTAATTATTGATGAATCGCATGTAACAGTTCCACAGATAAGAGGTATGTATCTTGGAGATCGTTCCCGAAAAGAAACACTTGTTGAATTTGGATTTAGGCTTCCATCAGCATTGGATAATAGACCCCTTAAATTTGATGAATATGAAGATTTAACAAATCAAGTTATTTATGTAAGCGCTACACCAGGTAATTATGAACTGGAAAAAACAGACGGTGTTTACATTGAACAAATTATTAGACCAACTGGTTTGCTTGATCCCGAAATATTAGTCAGACCAATTGATAATCAAATTGATGATCTGATTGGTGAAATTAAAAATCGTACAGAAAAAAATGAGCGAGTTCTTGTAACAACACTCACAAAAAAAATGGCTGAAGATCTTGCTGATTATTTAGAAAAGTTGAATATAAGGGTTAAATATATTCATAGTGATATTGATTCGTTAGAGCGAGTTGAAATTATTAGAGATTTGAGGATTGGTGATTTCGATGTATTGGTGGGAGTTAACTTACTCCGCGAGGGATTAGATCTGCCAGAGGTTTCTTTAGTAGCAATAATCGATGCAGATAAGGAGGGATTTTTACGAAGTGAGAGATCGTTAATGCAGACAGCAGGAAGAACAGCAAGGAATGTTGACGGTAAAGTGATTATGTATGCTGACAGAATTACAGCTTCAATGAAAAAAACAATCGATGAAACTAACAGAAGAAGAAAAATTCAGCAGCAGTATAATGAACAGAATAATATCTCTCCCAAAACAATCTACAAAAGTCGTGATGAAATATTAAAATCAACATCAATTGCAGATATGCGTAAAAAGGATGAGTATGATCAAGGTTCTTTCTCTAAAGTTGCTGAACCAGTTATTAAGTATATGTCTACATCAGAAAAATTTGACCTGATTGAAGAAATGACAGAAGAGATGAAACAAGCCGCAAAAGATCTAGAATTTGAAAAAGCAGCCTTCCTTAGAGATGAAATAGAGAAGTTGAAAAGTCTAATCAAATAATTATTCTTAAATAATGACAATTATAAATTCCACTAAATTTGTTATCTTTGACATCATGACTTTTTATTGGAATTATTTATATAAACTTTTACTGCGAGAAAATAGATGAGTTATAAAAAGGTTAATATTGGAAATATTGAGTGTGGTGCTGATCAATTATTTTTGATTTCCGGACCTTGTGTTATTGAAGATGAAAGTATTATGATGACAGTTGCAGAAAAGTTAAAAGATATTACTTCAAGACTTAAAATTCCTCTGATTTATAAATCTTCATTCCAAAAAGACAATCGAAGTTCAGTTGAATATTATATGGGACCAGGACTCGATGAAGGATTAAAAGTTTTAGAAAAAATAAAGAAAGAATTCGATATTCCTATTCTAACTGATGTTCACTACCCAGATCAAGTAAAGCCAGTTGCGGAAGTAGTTGATATAATACAAATACCAGCATATTTATGTATGCAGACTACTCTTGTAATTAAAGCAGCAAAAACCGGCAGAGTTGTGAATCTGAAACATGGTCAGTTCCTTGCTCCGGAAAATATGATAAAGCCTGTTCAAAAAATTGAGAGTGAAGGAAACAAAAATATTATTCTCACCGAGCGTGGGTATGCTTTTGGTTATAATGATCTGATTGTGGACCCAAGAAGTTTTTATCATCTTAATGAAATTGGCTATCCGGTTGTTTTCGATGTTACACATGCGATAAGGAAATATGGGATTCCAAGTGCTGATCCTTCCGGTGGGGCAAGACAATATCTGAATGTACTTGGTCGTGCAGCTGTTGCTGCCGGGATTGATGGACTTTTTATTGAAACCCACTCTTGTCCTAGTGAAGCTCTTTGTGATGCTGCAAGTCAATTAGACATAGATCAGTTAGAAGAATTCTTGAAACCGTTGATAGAATTACATAATATTGAAGTAAAATATCGAAATTAAATTTTAATAAAAAGGTTAAATAAGTTATGGAATTATATTTAGACTCAGCAGACGTAGTAGAAATCAAAGAAGCTTTTAACTTGGGTTTTCTTAATGGATTAACGACCACACCGACATTCATGCATCGTCATGGTATTACTAATATTGATGAAACAATTATTGAACTCTCAAATATAGTACCTGTTCTCCAAATTGAAGCGTTAGGCAGCGATGTTGATTCAATACTTTCTGAAGTACACAGACAAAATGATCTTGGACTTGATAAATCAAAAACAGTTTACAAAATCCCAATTTCTCTAGAAGGTGTGAAAGCATGTAAAAAATTGACTGATGATGGTTTTATGGTAAATATTCATTTAGTATATACACTACAGCAAGCTTATATGGCAATGGCAGCTGGAGCAACATATGTTTGCCCCCTCGTAGGAAGATTACAAGATCAGGGACACGATGCTCTCCAATTGATCGATCAATGTGTGCAAGCTGTAAACTATTATGGATATAATTCGAAGATAATGTTCTCTTCAGTGCGTAATATCGAACATGTAAGGAATGCATTGAATATTGGAGTTCATACTATCACGGCACCTTGGAAAGTCATTCAGCAAATGAGTAAAAACAATCTCACAGATTTAGGGACACAGCAATTTGTTGAACATACTCGACTTATGACATACAAAATTAAGGATATCTTAGATGGTGAGAATCCAGTAGTCACTGTTGATAATACAATCTCAGAATGTCTGCTGCAAATGACAGTTGGTGGTTTTGGGGCAGTTACTATCGTAGATGCAAAAGGAGAGGCAGTTGGTATTTTTACAGATGGCGATCTAAGAAGACTCATTGCTAATAAAGGCGGTGATTCGGTGACTAAGAAAGTTGGTGAAATTTTAACTCTCATAAAGCCTTTTACTATTGATGAAAATGAACTTCTATTTGAAGCAAACAGTATTTTTCAGAAGAACCCAATAAATAGTATTGTTGTAACCAGAAATAATAAAGTTACAGGTATGATCCATATCCAGGATATTGTTGGAATGGAAAGATAAATAGAGCATTATCACTGTTTGTAAAAGAGAGTGAGTTATTTAAAATTAAAAGCCATCTTATTTTATTTGATATTGAAAAGAGGAGTTAGTGAACTAACACCCAACAAAGATTTAAAAATTATTTTATTAAACTAATCAAGGAGGAATGTTATGGATAGTGCAATGACTACAATTGAATTTTATGCTACTAATATTTTAATAGCCTTAATAATACTTGTTGTAGGTATTTGGGTTGCAAAAATTATTACTAAATCTGTCAGCAAAATATTGTACAAAAAAGAAATGGATCCTACCCTAATTAAATTTCTATTAGGAATTGTAAAAACTTTATTATATGCATTTGTAATAATTGCAGCAATCGATAAGGCTGGTATTGAATCGACTTCGATTATAGCTGTATTAGGTGCCGCCGGTTTAGCAGTTGGCTTAGCGCTCCAAGGTTCTCTCTCTAATTTTGCAGCGGGAGTAATGTTGATAATATTTAAACCAATTAAAGCTGGTGATTTTGTTGAAGCAGGCGGAGCAATGGGTTCTGTTGAGGAAATTGGAATTTTTGTTACAACACTTATTAGTCCTGATAATAAAACTATTTTCGTACCCAATTCACAAATGGGTAGTGGTGCAATCATAAATTATTCAACTAAAGATACAAGAAGAATTGATATGGAATTTGGGATTGGCTATTCCGATGATATTGATAAAGCAAGAAGCGTCATTTTGGATGTACTAAATGGTGATTCAAGAATATTACAACAGCCGGCTCCAGATGTTTTTGTTGGAACACTGGCTGATAGCAGTGTTAATTTTAAAGTAAGGCCATGGGTTAAAGGAGCAGATTATTGGGGTGTATATTTTGATGTAACAGAAAATATTAAGAAGAAATTTGATGCGAATAATATTTCTATTCCTTTCCCGCAAACAGATGTGCATCTTTTTCAAGAATCTAATAATTAGTCAATTATAAATAATTTGATAAAAGGGGATACAATCTTGTATCCCTTTTTATTTTAATTACATCAATATTTGTTTCTTGAATAATACCTATTAATGTAATTTGTGTAATTCGTGGCAGTTGTGTTTTTTATAATTCAGAAATCAATTGTATTTTGCAATTAAAGTCAGAGAAATTAAAATCAACTATGAAGATATATTTAATTAGCTTTTTATTGATAACATTTATAGCATGTAACTCAGCTGATGAACCTAAAGCCGATCTGAGTAAAGACAGCACAGAAAATAAGCAGTTATCCAAATCGGTAAATGTTGATAAAGAAGAAAAACCAGCTAAAAGTGATAGTAATATTGTCCCAAATATCATTGAAGATAATGGGAAATTAAGCAATAACAAAGTTCAATCAATATCAGATTTGTGGGAGACATATAAATCTTCAAAGTCTATTGCCGAAGAGAACTTCAGTGATGGTGATTTTTCATCAATGATTAAGAATTATGAAATATCAGCTAATGCGGCAATTGGACTTAGCAGGGAAGACTTAGCAGCATGGCAGCTAAATAATATTGGACATTTTTCAATTGAAGAATTTATGAAAAGAACTGATTATAATGATAGAGTCCGAAAATTAGCAATTGAAACTGATCCAATTGAAAAGAGTACTTATTTTAAAGAAACGAAAAATATTTTTAAGAAAGATTATAAACTTCTACTTGATGCTGAACCACATCTAAAAAGAGCAAGTCGATTGGATAGAAAATATAAATTTTCCAATAGGACAAAAACTATTAGAAATAACATAAATTTTATTAAATGGGTTCGAGAATTTTTAAAAACTAAAGTAGCACAATAAACAGAGGGAATGATGAATATTCAAAGTATTAAATTAAGCACATCTCTAATTTTAGTTGTATTAGCATCCATTTTCTTAATACAAAACACACAAGTTGTTGAGATAAATATCTTTTTTTGGTCAATATCAATGTCAAGAGCCATTATGGTTGTTATGCTGCTGGTGGTTGGGATTTTGATAGGATGGTTTTTAAATGGTTATTTATCCCACAAAAAGAAAAAAGATTCTAACTAAAGTTGTTAATTCTTTTCTTATTTTTGCTATACTTTCAAAAGTTAATATTAGCTTTATTCTATTTAACGTGATACTCAAAAATTTCTAAATTATTTTATGTTTGACTTTTCCTTACACGAATTAAAAATAATCAAAGCCGAATTTGAAAAATTCGATGGTGAAAATCCTAATCCTAATGAATTACTGAGAACGGAAAAATTCTTTTATCGAATATTGAAAAATAATAATGCTATTAAACTCCTTGTAGATAGAGAAAGTTTTGATATTGTTAACAGTAATGAAGTAGCACAAAAATTCTACGGATTCGATGAAGAGGAACTATCAAAAAAGAAGATTTTTGAGATAAATGCACTTAGTAAGGAAGATGTAATAAAAGAATATGAAAGATCAATTGATGAAAACCGCGACTATTTTGAAAGCAGGCAAAAAGATCATAGTGGTAATGTAATAAATGTTATTGTTCGTTCTACTCCTATTAGACTCAGTGGTCAGAACTATTTTTATCTTGTCATTCACGAATTGGAAGATCATGAAAGTCTATCAGAACCTGAAGAGCCAGAAAATCATGAAACAGCGATCTTTAAACTTCCTAATTCAATAGAGAGACAAGAACTTGATGATGATTTAAACATTATCGAAAAGAATGCAGGAGATCTTGTTGTTTTATCGAATAAGCTTGCAGAATCAGAAGAAATGTTAAAGGAACTTAATGCTAGTAAGGATAGGTTTTTTTCTATTATTTCACACGATCTAAAGAATAGTTTTTTTTCAGTTATGGGTCTAAGTAAAAAACTTGCCGATCCGGATAACCAAGAGACCGAGGACCAAAAATCTCATATTGCCCAACTATTATATGAAAATTCTACAAAGTTATATTCTCTTCTGGAAAACTTACTGACTTGGGCAAGAGTCCAACGAGGAGAGACAATTTATAATCCCAGTGATATAAATCTTTATGAATTAAGTTCCGAAATCGCTTCCATTTTTGAATTGAAAGCAGGGGAAAAAAACATTTCACTTGAGAATAAAGTTGAGAAAGATATTAAGATTTTTGCCGATCAAAATATGGTTAATACAATTTTAAGAAATCTGATATCTAATGCTCTAAACTTTACAAATGATGGAGGTAATATAAAGATATCTTCAAAAATAAGAGAGAATGATATTGTTGTAACAGTTGAAGATAATGGAATTGGTATTAGTGAAGAAAATCAAAAAAAGTTGTTTAGGATCGATCAAAAATATATAGGAACTAACACAAACGGTGAAAAAGGTACTGGTTTAGGACTTATTTTATGTAAAGAATTTATTGATAAACATGGAAAAGATATTTGGATTGAAAGTGAATTAGGAAAAGGCAGCCGGTTTAATTTTACACTTCCTCTAACTCAATAGACTTTTATAATAAATTTAAATACACTGACCTTAAAAAAATTGCGTTAAAAATTCATCTATAAAGAACTATAATTTCCCGGCCTCAAAAAATTAGCGTATAGAAAATCTTTAAGCGAGGTGTTAAGAAAAGAAAATTCTTCCATCTTGAAAACAAGATTTTTTCTTTTTAACAGGGCGAAAAGATTTTTAGCTAATTCTTTGTAGCCTTGAACTTTTGTTTCTTTTCTTTCAAGAGAAAAGAAAAAGAGACATGCATTCATAAGTTCGTTAGAATGATATTTTTTCTACTGCTAGGGGTGCCGTTTTATAATAACAACTCTTTTACTTCAACTACTCTGTAGTTGAGTGAGTATGTTCTTCTTTCTCTTCTCTGCACTTCGTGCAGAGTTACTAAAAATTTGACTGCGTTGCAGTCAAAAAAAACATTATTATATAGAAACATAAAAGCTTGGACTTATACTTGTATTAGTGATAATTTAGAAGAAGGTCATAAATTCAATTAGTAAGTGCGACAAAAAGATAATTACAGAATATGGGGGTATCCTCTTATTCGTATTTAATATCAAATAATTTCATTAACTCCTTCGTACCCAATACACCGGATTTACTTTTATTTGATAATACTATAATCGTTTTTTCTTCTTTCAATGATCTGATAAAATATGATCTGAATCCTTTCCACCAGCCTGTATGATAAACAATTTTACTACTGTCAGAAAGCATATTTATTCTCCATCCATAGCCGTAATTATCATGATCGTAAAGTTCTTCATGACCAAGTTGATAACCTGTCTCAAGTTCCTCATGTTTAACTAGAGTTCCATTAAATAATGCTCTGCTAAATTTATTTAGATCTTCTACTGTTGAATAAATACCCTTGTCACCAACAACTCCATTTAAATACGTATTTTCTGCAGTTCGCCGCCAAGAGACATACCCTTTTACCGTACTGTTATTTACTGAATCTATATTTTTATCGTAAACGTATGAATTGTCCATATGCAGAGAAGCAAAAATTTCATCTTCCATAAATTGCGAATAAGATTTATTTGAAACTTTTTCAATAATTGAAGCAAGAATAGCATAATTAGTATTATTGTAATTATATCTTCTTCCTGGCAAATAGTATGGAAGCGGATTATGTTCAACCATTAATGAAATAACATCGCTGTTATCAATAGTTAAATTTCTTGAGTCTCTCCAAAATTCATCGGCAAAATACATATAGTTAGGTAAACCAGATCGATGAATTAATAGCTGATGAACTGTAATATTATTATATGGGAAATTGGGGAAGAATTTCCTCAGACTATCTGAATAAGAGAGCTTTCCCTGCTGCCTCAAGAGCATTATTGCATATGATGTAAATGTTTTTGATACAGAAGCAAGTTGGAAAGCTGAATTGATACTTAAAGTATCTTTTTTTCTAATATTTGCTAATCCAAATGAGTTTTCATAAACAATTGTATCATGTACACTGAATAATACATTTCCATTAAATAAACCCCGTTTCGACCTTTTTGAAAAAAAAGAATCAATTTTTTTGGAAATGGGAGTATCCAATACATATACAACTTCAGGTTTTACATCTGATGAAGTTTTTGCTACAATTGTGGCTTCATTGGATTGACATGAGAGACGCCAAAGCAATAAGACAATAAAGCTTGAAAAAAGGAAAAAACTAGATATTTTGAAACGCATCCAGAAAATAGAATATTTTATTAAAAATCGATTATGCAAGTTATTAAAATTTTTGTTTTTTTTCTTACGGCTCAACAATAATCAAGCCACCACATCTCATTTTATTGGTGCATTTTTAGTATTTTTAATTGCAAATAAACATTATTATGAAGAAATCTGAAAAAATCTCAAGAAAAAAGTTTTTAAAAAGAATAACTGGCTGGCTTTCAATCCCAATTGCTGTGTTATGGATTAAGGGTGTAGATCGTTCAATTTCATCTTCTTCAAAGACAAAAATCATTTTACCTTCAGATCTACCTCAAGGGATTTCCTTTATGGATAAAATCATCATAAACAAGCAGAATGAAATCGTTAAAGTGTTTTCATCATCATGTACTCATCTTGGATGCAAAATAAACAGTACACGAGAAAATGAGTTAATATGTTCATGTCACGGATCAAAATTTAACTATGAAGGAAAACCGATTGTTGGGCCAGCAATTAAACCACTAAAGCAATTAGAAGTATTAAAAAGCATTAAAACTGGTGAGCTGACAGTTTATGTCTAAGAAAAAAGAAAAAATATCACCCAAGATGTATTCTAAAATTTTTGGATCTACATTTGGTCATATAGCATTTGCATCTTTTTTCATTGCTCTCCTTTCTGGTATTTTTCTTAGCATTTTCTATGATATAAAAGAACCATTTGACTCTATTTCAATGATGTTGATTGCAAATCCAAGTGCATCATTTATAAGAAGTCTGCACTATTGGAGTGCTCAATTATTTATGATCCTTATCATTCTTCATGTTTGGGATCATTTACGTAAATCGACAGAAATGCAGGTCAAAAGGGGAGTTTGGATTCGACTCTCGATATCTATTTTAACTGTGTTTTTTGTGATGCTGACAGGATTTATCCTCAAAGCTGATGCTGATAGCATTCAAGCTAAAAGAATCCTTGAAACCTTATTACAAGATATCCCTTTAATAGGCAGTTACTTGTCATTTTCACTTTTGGGAAAGGGAGAAGATTTTCAGCTTATTTATGTTCATCATATTGCTACAACAACCATATTTGTATGGATAATAATAGTTGAACACGTAAAACAGATATGGCCAAATGTTAGAACTCTTTTATATTCACTCCTTCCAATTATTTTACTAACTCTGTTCTATCCATCCATTCTTCATAGCAACCATGAGCCAATAATTAAAGGTCCATGGTATTTTCTTGGTGTTCAGGAACTTTTCCATTATATGACTTACCCGGAAATTATTCTTTGGATTTTTATCTTTCTTTTTATCATGATAGTTTTGCTGCAGAAATTTGATGATAATAACAGACTGCGAATTAAAATATTTTGGTTAGTAATTTCTATAATCTACTTTGTACTGATCATTATTGGATATTTTTTCCGTGGTGAGAATTGGGAATTTGTGGTTCCATGGAAAAACAACTACTTCATCAATAGTAATTTAAATCCTATCAATAACAGCGCAAATTATTTTACAGATTTCAACGTTCAAAATGAAATTCCAAAAATTATGGGAGAAAGAGAAGGATGTTTATACTGTCATAGCGATATGGAGGGATTCTCACCATCTCATGATCCGGAAGCTGTTGGATGTGCATCATGTCATCAAGGAAATACATTTACAATAGAAAAATCTTTAGCACATTCCAATTTGATTAAGATACCGGGGAATTTAGAAACGGCTAATTTATCTTGCGGACAATCCGGTTGTCATCCTGGAATTAAGGAACGTGTTGACAAATCTATTATGAATACAATGAACGGCGTGATAAGTGTAAATAGATATATTTTTGGTGAAACCAATAACTTCGATGAACTTCATTACATTACTAACATTGGTAAAAGTGCTGCTGATACTCATTTACGTAATCTTTGTGCTTCCTGTCATATTGGTAATGAGAAATTTGAATATGGACCAATTACTGAGCTTTCCCGTGGCGGAGGCTGCAATGCATGTCATTTAAATTATACTATTGATGCAGAAAAAGATCTTCAGAAATTATCAACATCACATGCTGATACTTCAATTATAAAATTTCATCCTTCGCTTGATCTAAATATTTCAAATAATCACTGTTTTGGATGCCACAGCCGCTCAGGTAGAATTTCAACAAACTATGAAGGCTGGCATGAGACTCAGCTAAAAGAGGAAGAAATGCCGAGTGATTCATTACACCGACTTTTAGAAGATGGGAGAGTGTTTACATTTGTTGAGGCAGATATTCATCATCAAAGAGGCTTAGAGTGTATTGACTGCCACAATTCATATGAACTAATGGGAGATGGAGAATCTTATGCTCATCAAGAAGAGCAAAGTAAAATAATGTGTGAGGATTGTCATTTTACTCATTCACCTAATTACGTCAACAATAGTGATCTTGATTCAGAATCAAAGAAGATTGCCAAGATCAGAGGCTTTGATTTTCCTGAACGAAAATATTTGATTACGAAAAAAGACAGTATTCCATTGATCAACACTTTTATTGAAGAAGATAATACTCCATATCTAATTGGAAAAAACAGTAAGAAAAAATTCAATCTGAATCCACCAAACTTTATATGTATTGAAGGAAAAGTGCATGATAGATTGACCTGTAATAGCTGTCATACTGCATGGGCACCGCAATGCGTAGGATGCCATACAGAGTTTGATCCTAATGAAATAGGAATTGATCATTTAACCGGAGAAGAAACAAAGGGAAGTTGGAAAGAATGGGTTGGGGAATTTATTGCAGAATTACCTACACTTGGTGTTATGGTCAATTCTCTTGGTGAAGAAGTAATTGAAACATTTGTTCCCGGAATGATAATGACACTAGATAAATCAAAATTTAATGGTAGTGAAGACATAACCATATTTCATCGATTATTTGCACCGACAGTTGCACACACTACTTCAACAAAAGGACGAAGCTGTAAATCATGTCATAATGATCCGCTTGCAATCGGATATGGAAGAGGAGAGTTAAAGTTTAGTAAAAGTGGGAAATGGGAATTCCAAAATAAATACGTTCTTGATGAGCACGATCAATTACCAGAGGATGCGTGGATTGGATTTCTAAATGATATCCAAGGAAAGGGGACTAGAACCGGTGCAAGGCCATTTGCAGTAGAAGAACAAAAAAGAATTCTAACTGTCGGGGCTTGTTTAACTTGTCATGATGAATCGTCAAGAGTTATGATGGAGACCTTAACAGATTTTAATAAATCGTTGGACAAGGTTTCAAAAAAATGCGTTTTACCAGTGTGGTAATAGGGAAATCCTCTAATGACTTTTAAATCCTAAAATGAATTTGTTATTAGTATATTTGTTTCATCTCATATTTATAGGTAGTTAAAATTGAAAATATTTTATAGTTCTGTTTTCCTTTTACTTATTCTATTCGGATGTTCAGATATTCCAGACACCCCATATATAAAATCAATTAAAGATTTTCACTCAAAGCGAATAGAAAAATTAAAGCAGCCAAACAGTTGGCTTTCTCTTGTAGGTTTGTACTGGTTAAAGGAGGGGGAGAATAATTTTGGCACTGATAAATCGAATGATGTAGTTTTTCCAAAAGGGAAAGCTCCTGAGTTTATAGGGAAATTTATTCTAAAAGATTCAATCGTAACGGTGAATATCAATGATAATGTTGAAGTAACCTATAACGATACTCTTATAAAATCACTACAGTTAAAAAATGATCTATCAGAAGAGCCAACAATATTAAAACTAGGTTCGTTAAGCTGGTATGTGATTAAACGTGGGAATAGGTATGGTATTCGACTAAAAGATTCTAACAGTAAGTTGCTGGAAGAATTTGAAGATATTGATATGTTTGATATTGATCCAAAGTGGAAGGTAAAAGCTGAATTTATAGAATATGAACAACCAAAAGAAGTTGAAATTCCAACCGCAATTGGAACGGTTGAAAAAGAAACTGTATATGGCAAATTAAAATTTTCAATTAATAAAGAGGAATTCACATTTGAACCACTTGGAGATAGAGACGGTCTATTTCTAGTGTTTGGCGATATGACAAATGGAGAAGAGACTTACGGTGCAGGTAGATTTTTATCCGTGGACAAGCCGGATTCCACCGGAAAGATTTTCATTGATTTTAATAAAACTTACAATCCGCCATGTGCATTTACTAAGTATGCTACTTGTCCTATTCCAACGAAAGAAAATTATTTAAAAACAAAAATAATTGCTGGAGAAAAGAATTTTCATTCGGCATATCATTAAAATTTAATTAAGGAGAAAACATGAAAAAGACTATTTTATTACTGATAACTATGATGGTACTCTATTCTATTTCTATCGGTCAAGATTTTAAACGCTATCAATTTAAATCCGGAAAAGTCGTTTATAAAGTATCAGGAGTACAAACAGGAACAGAGACAATGTACTTTGATGATTATGGTAGAAAGGAAGTTCATTTTAACGAGTCAGTTATAGAAATGATGGGTACGAAACAGGAAACAAACACTCAAACAATTATGAAAGATAAATTTATATATGTAATTGACAAAAAAACTAATACAGCTCAAAAGATGGAGAATCCACTCTATTCAATGTTCTCAGATGAGGATGATCTTCAAAAAGTTGGTGAAGATATTATGAAAAAGATGGGAGGCAAAAAAGTTGGTAACGAGACTATTAATGGTAAAGATTGTGAAGTTTGGGATGTTCCTAAAATGGGCGGAAAGATATGGGTGTGGAATTCTATTGGAATTAAAACTGTAGTGAATATGATGGGAATGAATATAACTCAGATAGCTGAAAGTGTTGAAACAGATGTTGATGTTTCTCCAGATCTATTCAAAATACCTGAAGACGTTGAAGTTAAAGATATGGGGAACGTCGATATGAAAGGTTTAATGGGGAATTAATTGCAATTTTGAAATGGGGAGCATTTTGCTCCCCTCATTTTTACTAGTTCTTACTTTCTGCTTTGATATTGAATTATATCTTCTCTATAATGGTAACCAATTTTTCACTTATTTCACATTAATTAGAATTTAAATGAATAAAACGCTTTTTCTCTTTTTCGTAATTTTCAGTACAGGGTTCTCTAAAAATTTTTTGGAATACTCTGTGATAGATAAAAAAATTAATGATCTTACATTCAATGAAAAATATGATGCTGCTCTCTATCTCTGCGATTCTCTAATTACAGAACATGAACTTAATCCAAAATATTATTTCTATTATTTTGGAGCTGATGCATTAAAACTTCATTCAAAAATAAATCACTCACCTTTACATGACAGAGATTCTGTAAGAGAAGCACTAGTTGAGATTTCTATAAGCAAACTCGATCAAGCTATTGATAAACTTGAAGACATCAAGAAGACACCTAATAATAGATTTTATCTTGCTGGATTATATGGATATTATTCACGATATGCCGGCATGAATAGATCATGGTGGACAGCCTATACAAATGGAATAAAATCAGTTGGCATGTACGAAGATTTGATTGAGGAATTTCCTGATTGTTATGATGCTTATCTCTATCCAGGAGTTTTTGAATATTATGCTGATAGATTAAGCGGAATTACCAGTTTTTTTGCAGGCATTCTGGGTGTCTCAGGTGATAGAAGAGAAGGGCTTAGCAAAATTGAATTAGCAGTAAAAAAAGGAAAAATAGTTTTTCCTCAAGGATCATTGATGATGCTAGAGATCAATGCATTTATGGAAGGCAATGGATATGAGTCATTGAAATATTTTGAAGCATTTTTAGAAAAGTTTCCTGAAAATCAAAGAATACGTAATTGGTATGTAAATACTATGCTGAACTTGGGTTTAGCAGAAAAAGCATCAAAAACGTTTGAAAGTGAATATGGAGAATTGCTTGATGATTTTGTAAAAGCTAAATATTATTTTTTACTAAATAAGAATTCTATATCTCTTGAGTATTCTAAATCAGCATTTGCAAAAGATCCTCCTACTTGGAGAGGAATAATTGAATATACAAAATATTTGCATGTTTATAATAATTGGTTGTTAGGGAATGAAACAGAAGTTATTGAAGATGCTCCAAAATTGAATGAATATTATAGCAATAAATTTACTCTTGATCAAAATTTCGAGAACGAATCCAAATATATTTATGAACTTCGTTCATTGGCGGCAATGAATAAAAAAGAAGCTTTTTTAAAGTTAGTAGAAGATGCACCAAAATTTAATAACAAAGAGTTTGAAGATGAATTTTATTTAATACAAGGTGTTTACCTTTTTCAGCAAGAAAGATTTGTTGAAGCGGAACCTTATTTTATAAAATCGAAAATAACTAATAATTATAGAAACAAAGTAAATTCGCTTGGATATTTATTGAGTATTTATATGGTCATTGATACGACAAAAGAAAAAGCAGCACAATTAATTGACGAAATTGAAGAAAGTGAATATCAGAGACTTATTTATAGGTCTAACGATCTTGAAAAAAAATACAGGATATAGACAACACCATAAATAATATTAAAGAGGCAATATAATTTAAGTTCTCGAATAAGTATTTTTTTCAAGTCGATCAATCTACTTCCTGTCCTATACAAGACATTTCTATCTTGACATTATTCTATTCTTTCATTACCTTTTATTTATGTTCATAAATTAAGCACAAAAGATTCTGTTGAGACAAAATTAATTCTTTGTCTAAAATGAAATTAAAGGAGGCTCAAATGGTTTACGAAAGTTTAATAGCAATATTAGAAACTAATCTTGATAATCTTACCAAAACCTGGACTGTTGAAGTAAAAAAATCTGAATACCTAGAGACCTATAACTGTCTCGACGATGATGAATTATTCAAGAGAGGAACAATTCTTTTTTCAAATTTATATGACTGGCTTTTAAAAGGTGCTGCGAACGATGATGCTGCAGAATATTTCCGGGAAATAGGGGCAAAAAGAATTAAGGAAGGATTCCCATTATCTGAAGTTTACTATGCACTTTACCTCGAAAAAAAGGTACTGTGGAGTTTTGTTGCATGGAAAGATGAAGTAACCGGAATCTTAAAGGCCCGAGATGCCATAGAGTTCATGACCGTTATTAATAATTATTTTGATCTTGGTGATTTTTATATCATCCGCGGATATATGCACGAACTATACACACTCATTTCCGAATCTAATAAATTCAGTAAAGAAGAATTGGAAAAACTTTTTACAAAGGGTGCTCTTTATCAAGAAAGTGTTAGAAAGATCCGTGAACAAATGTATGGTGAAGGTTTGAGTATTGGACTAATTAGGTAAGATGATTAATATTTACTGATAATTTTTCAATAAATTTTTCATTTGATAGATTTAATAAAGGATGTTTCACTAACTGTGGATATTATCATGATAGATCAAACTATATCCCACTACAAAATTATTGAAAAACTCGGCAGTGGAGGCATGGGGGATGTCTATAAAGCTGAAGATACAAAACTAAAACGAATCGTAGCCTTAAAGTTCCTACCTACCGCTCTGACGCGCGACAAAGAAGCAAGACAACGATTTATACATGAAGCTAGAACTGCTTCAGCTCTTGACCATCCTAATATCGGAACCATCTATGAGATTGATGAACATGATGGGAGTTATTTCATTGCAATGGCTTATTATGAAGGTGAAACACTTAAGGAAAAGATTGATCGTGGACCGTTGGATATTGCAGAGGCTCTAGATATAGAAAGCCGAATATTAAAAGGTCTCGAAAAAGCACATTCGAAAAATATTATTCACCGAGACATCAAACCCTCCAATATTTTAATAACGAAAGAGGGAGAAGTTAAGATCATTGATTTTGGTCTTGCGAAGTTAAAGGGGAATACCATCCTGACAAAAAAAAGTACTACTATGGGTTCCATATCTTATATGTCGCCTGAGCAAACAGAGGGTGGAACCGTAGACTACCGAACAGATATCTGGTCAGCAGGTGTTGTTCTGTATGAAATGCTTGCAGGTGAACGACCTTTCAAAGCTGATTATGAACAAGCAATCATGTATCAGATATTGAATGAACAACCAGAGTTTATTACAAAAATTAGAGGTGATGTACCTCAAGAAGTACAACAGATTTTAGAAAAGGCGCTTGCAAAGAAACCGGAAAAACGTTTTTTGGCAATAGAAGAAATGCTCGCAGAATTGAAAACTACTACAGAGGAATTCAAAGAAGGTTTAACTACAAAATCTTTTGGCTACAAATTAGGGAGAAAACAGCGCAAACGATTCTATCGCACTTTTGGAGCAGTATTAATCGCAATAATCTTGGGAATTTATTTATGGCAAAACAAAGTCGCAGAAGCTGCACCGATACCCATTGTTTTGTTACCTCTGGAGAGTATCACCACAGATGATGAGCAGGAATGGTTCACCGATGGTATGACTGACGCTCTTATTACCGACTTGGCTAAAATAAGAGGATTACAAGTTATTTCCCAATCCTCAGCCATGCAATATAAGGGGACTAGTAAAGCGGTAACAGAGATAGCAGCAGAACTGGGTGTTGAATATATTATCGAAGGTTCAATTGCAAAGATGGGGGATAAAGTCAAGATCTCAACAAGATTGATCAATGCTGCTGATGATGTTTATCTTTGGGCTGAAGAATACGAACGGGAATTTAGAAATATTTTAGGATTACAAGGAGAGATTGCACAATCAATAGCCGGTCAGATCCAGATCGAGCTAACACCACAAGAGGAAACACAGTTAGCTACTACTCGCTCGGTTAATCCCGAGACGTATGAATTGTATCTCAAGGGGATGTATCACCTGAATAAATATACTCCGGATGGATTTACAAAAGGATTCAGTTATCTCCACCAGGCTGTTGAAAGCGATCCGGATGAGCCCCTCGCTCACGCTAGCCTTGCTATTGCTTATGACATGATTGCTCATACTCCTTCCCCGCCACCGGATGCTCTCTCCAATGCGAGGAATTTTGCAACCAAGGCATTGGAACTGGACGATAATCTGGCTGAAGCTCATTTCGCTTTAGCGATGATACAATTATTCGCCGATTGGGATAATACTGGTGCGGAAAAATCTTTCAAGCGTGCCCTGGAACTTAAGCCCAGTTTAGCTATGGCTCATTCCTACTATGCATTTTTTGTATTGATATTCGGAGATGAAAATAAAGCTCTAGCAGAAATGAATCGAGCCCAGGAACTGGATCCGCTTGCCCCCCTGTATCCTGCATGGCAAGGATGGTTATATTTTTGGATGGAGAGAAACGATGAGGCTATTGAAGAAGCTTTAAAATCGCTTGAATTAGTGCCAAATTTCCCGATCGGTTTGTATGTGTTAGGATGTGCTTATGCAGCAAAAGGTATGTATGATGAAGCTATAACTGCTCACCAAAAAGCGGGTACGATCGGCCCTGAATGGAAATGGGCTCTTGGGCAAACCTATGCGCTGGCTGGACGCGTTGACGAAGCGATTGAGGTGGCTGCTGAATTAGAAAGTCAGCCTAAAGTTTGGGATACCTGGGGCATTGCCGAAATTTATGCAGCTTTGGACGAAAAGGATAAAGCATTCCACTGGTTGGAAGAGGCTTTCAAGCAGCGCCATCCTTACATCCAATGGATAAAGAAAAATCCCAGTTTAAAATCTTTGTTTGACGATTCCCGTTTCTACGATCTGGCACAGCGGTTGAACTTGCCGGATTAAATTGAAGTATTAAAATCATGTTTTAGAATTAGACTAAGAGGCTGATTCAGTTTGTCAAAACAAATTAAACATAGTGAAGATCTTTTTGAGTTTGCAAAAATCCTTAGTTATCAAACTGATTTTAATGAAGTCTTAAGGCTGGTTGCTCATCAATCAACTCAATTTCTGAAGGCTGATCTGGCATTGATTCTAATGGTGAATCCTGATACAAGAGAAACTGTAAAAACAGTTATTAGAGATGGGAAATATAGTGAACATGAAGAATATCGTAAGATTCATATTAATGTCGGCGGTTGGATTATCAACTACCAGAAAACATATCTTAGTAAAGATATCCATAAAGATAACAGATTTTTAAAAGGACAGTTTAATGATGTAAATATAAAATCGGTTGTTGGAGTACCATTGGTTGTCGAAGGTATCGTCATCGGAACATTGCTGCTTTTATACAAAAACAAATCAGAGTATGCTAACAAGAAATCAATTGAATACCTTGAGAAGATCGCTCTGATATCAACTCCATTTTTGCGTAATGTTCAAAAACTCAGGCAATATTTCAATTCTACAACACAGGAAACCATCTTACTATTAAAGTATAAAAATGCCGGTTTGCTTGGGAAAAGCCCCAAATTTATTGAACTGCTTCATGCAGTTGAAGCTGCAACCAAATGTGATGTTCGGGTTTTGCTGGACGGGAAAACCGGGACAGGTAAAGAACTTGTCGCCAAATCCATTCATAAATTCAGTTCAAGAGTTGATCTTCCTTTCATAGCTATAGACTGTGGAGCAATTCCCAGTACAATTATTGAGAGTGAATTATTTGGGCACAAGCGCGGTGCATTTACTGGGGCTGATTCGGATCGTAATGGATTGTTTTTAAAAGCAAATGGCGGAACACTATTTATGGATGAAATAAATAATCTTCCTTTTGATTTGCAGTCAAAGTTATTGCGTGTTATTGAAGATGGTGAAGTTCGACCGGTTGGCAGCGATGAATCATTCAAAACAAATGTGAGAATAATTACGGCTTCAAGTTCTTCATTAAAAACATTGGTAGAGAACAATAAATTCAGAGAAGACCTTTTTTACAGATTGCACGTTTATCCTGTCAATATTCCGGATTTAAGTGAAAGGCAGGAAGATATTCCTCTTCTGGCAAACCATTTTCTAAATAAGTTTGCAAAGCAGCAAAATAAAAAGGCAGAGAATTTTCATGAAGAGATTATCGATTTTATAAAACAGCGAACTTGGAAAGGAAATATCCGGGAATTAGAAAATTTTATTGAGAGGATTGTTACGGTGACCCCTCTTGATGTCTCAACAATTGAAATCTCCTTTTTCCCAAATGAGTTGAAGAAAGAGACAGAAGATTACAAATTTAAAATTAGTTCGGCTGCAAGATCAACACCGATAAAGGAACAAATAGATAAATATGAAGCGGAAATAATTAAAAAAGCATTAATTGAATCCGAATGGAATCAATCAAAAGCTGCCCGTAAATTACAAACTTCAGAAAGTAATATTCGTTATAAAATAACACAGTTCAACATCCAGCGAGATGACTTAGAATAAACCGTTCGTTATATTTTGCGAACTTAACTTCAACAAAAACAATAATTCTCAAAAATACCTCGCTAATTTTCTCGAATTTCTATAAATAATTTTTCATCTCTTTTCTGCCGATACTTTGTAAGTCTATATACTTCAATGACTTAACATCTCCAAACATTAATGGTATACCTTTTGAAATAATCTGAAATAAAAATAAACCAAAAGATCATCCACTAGAAATATATGAGCTAATTACAATAAATTTGAAATATTCTCGGATTGATAATCAAAGCGAGAATCAAATCAATAATTCAATTAAAGGAGGAATCTATGAAACGTTTAATCACAATGTTTTTGATAATTGGAGTAGCCATGTTCTTTTATAGCTGCTCAGAAAACAATTCCACGGCTCCCGAGCTAAGTCAAAGTAATCAGGTAATCAATATTTTGGCAAAGGAGAAAATACAATTTGAAGGTATATGTACATTTGTTGCTCCTGGTGTTGGAGGTGACACAACCTTTCTACCAAACGGTAAGATACTCGTAAAAGGTTACACTACTGTATGGCACGATGCAACGAATGATCCCAGAGTTACTGGAAATACTTATTGGTATGTCAATCAAAAGATTGAAGAAGATGGCACTTTCAAATACTGGGGAAAGGCTGTGCTAATTGTAGATGGTGGTCTTGGGAAATGGGAAATGTCGTGGCATGGTGATCTTACTTATACAGCGGAAGGTCCAATGTTAGTAGCTAATGCTGTTGGACAAGGTAAAGAAGGTGATGTGAAAGGTTTGGTTGCTGAATGGACATACACAATGGACTTTGCTTTATCTCAATACAATATCGTAGGTCATATTAAGGAATAAATTAGAGAAGTTGCTGAAGGATCATGACTGATTGATCAATTGCTCTCAAATAATAACATTTAATTATCAGCCACCGTGCGAATGGTGGCAGTAAAATAATGGAGGAGTAAGATGAAAACAATAGTTTACCATTTTGTTTTAATGATTATAGTTGTTTTTACAGCTAGCAATCTAGTCTTTGCACAGTGGACTCAATTGGCGGATATGCCAACAGCAAGAACTTGTCTCTCTGTTGAAACTGTTAATGGAAAGATTTATGCAATTGGGGGAATAGATGGGCCCAGTCCCATAAATGCTGTAGAAGAGTACGACCCTATGACTGATACTTGGGTTAGAAAAAAAAGAATGCCGACTAATAGAGGATATTTCTCAAGCAGTGTTGTTAACGGTGAAATATATTCAATTGGAGGTTATAATCCATCTACAAAAGCCACTGTAGAAAAATATAATCCTATAACTGACACATGGACAGAAAAAGCACCCCTAAATATACGACGATGGGGTCACGGATCATGCACAGTCAACGGAAAGATCTATGCAATTGGAGGGGCATATGGATGGCCCGGTACACATAAAAGTTCAGTAGAGGAATATGATCCCACTGCTGATAGCTGGACAAATAAGACTTCCATGCCAACAAAGAGGTGGATGCTTTCTTGCAGTGTCGTAAATGGAAAGATCTATGCAATTGGAGGTTGTGGAGTTTCTAATATAGGAACTTCAGCGGTAGAAGAATATGATCCGGCAACTGATACCTGGACAACGAAATCCCCAATGCCAACAGCAAGGTATGGACTTACTACAGGAGTAGTTAACGGAAAGATCTATGCAATTGGGGGTGGGGATAAGGACCCGCCAAATAAATGTTATAAATTAGTAGAAGTGTATGATCCGGCAACAGATACGTGGTCAAATATGGATCCGATGCCTGTTGGTCGTCTCGGTTGTTCTTCAGCTTCCGTAGATAATAGGATTTGTGTAATTGGAGGGGGTGGAGTTTCAGCATCAGAAATATATCGAGAAGTCTATGTTCTTGAATTAGCTACAAAGATGGAAGACAGTATCCTCAAACCAGATAAATTTCATCTGTATCAGAATTATCCTAATCCATTTAATCCAAGTACAGTTATTAGTTATAAACTCCCGTCTTCAGTGAAAGGTGAAAAGTCAAAAGTTAAAAATATAACACTAAAAGTCTATGACATCCTCGGAAGGGAAGTTGCAACACTAGTTAACGAGCAACAAAACCCGGGATTTTATGAAGTAACTTGGAATGCGAGTAATAATTCGAGCGGGATATACTTTTACAAACTAGAAGCTGGTAGTTTTATTGAAACTAAAAATATGGTATTAATTAGATAGTTATTGCATAATAAGTGTTATGAATTATAAAACGGGAGGAAACATTTTTTGTTTTCTCCCTTTC
>JBDLIN010000033.1:0-22871 GCA_039714835.1 Bacteroidota bacterium
AGTGAGTTAGAGTATTGATATTAAATATATAACCATGCCTGTATAATTTTTAGTTAAAGCATAATATTAGTAAATTAGACATGTTGTCTTTTTAAAAGATAATGTTTCTAATATTTCAGAATAAAAATAATTACAATAGAAAGGAATAAAATGAATAGAAACATAAAAGTGGCTGCCGCACAACTTTCACCAATTTTCTTAAATAAAGAAAAAACAGTTCAAAAAGCATGTGAAGCTATTACGGAAGCAGGTGAAAAAGGAGCCAAATTAATTATTTTTCCTGAAGTCTTTATTTCAGGATATCCGGATTGGGTTTGGCTTGTTCCCAACAGCCATGGATCCGTTTTGAATGAACTTTATGTAAAGCTTGTTGAAAACTCCGTCTCTGTTCCTGGAGAATCCACCGATAAACTTTGCGAAGCTGCAAAATCAGCGGGGATAAATGTTGTAATTGGTATGCATGAACGAAATTCTGAAACGAGTAATACAAGTCTTTACAACAGCCTGCTATTTATTGATGAGCACGGTACGATATTAGGAAAACATCGAAAGCTGATTCCCACTGGTGGCGAACGACTTGTGTGGGCACAAGGGGATGGCAGCACCTTACAATCTTATGACACTTCTGCTGGAAAAATTGCTGGACTAATCTGCTGGGAAAATTTCATGCCGTTGGCAAGAAATGCAATTTACGAAAGTGGTGCTCAAATATTGGCTTCCCCAACTTGGGATAAAAGTCCAAACTGGCTGCAATCTATGCAGCATATTGCAAGGGAAGGCGGATTGTTTGTAATTAGCGCATGCATGACATTAAGTATGAATGACATTCCTGATGAGTATGAATTCAAAAAACTTTATCCTGAGGGAAAGGAATGGATAAATGTTGGTAATAGTGCAATTATAGCTCCAAACGGAGAAGTTTTAGCTGGACCACTGGAGGCAGAGGAAGGAATTTTGTACGCTGACATTGATCTTCAACAAATCATTACAGCCAAGCGAATGTTTGATGTGGTTGGGCATTATTCAAGACCAGACGTTTTTGGATTTAATGTGAATAAAAAGAATGAATAGAATAGGCGATACTTGGAATAGCGGAAATCCATACGAATATTTTATGGGGAGATGGAGCAGCTTAATGGCGCCTGAATTTCTTAAATGGCTGAACATTTCCCCAAACTTGGAATGGCTTGATATTGGTTGTGGTACTGGAGCTTTAAGTGAAGCTATTGTTGAACATTGTAACCCACTAAATATCTCTTGTATTGATCCATCTGAAGGATTTTTAGAAATGGCTAAAGAAAGACTTTCAATAAATGGAGATTATATTGTTGGAAATGTATCAAATATGCCTATTGCCAATGAGAGATTTGACATAATTGTATCTGGTTTGGCACTGAATTTCTTTCCAAATGTATCAAGCGCTTTATCCGAAATGAAAAGAGTTTCAAAATTGAATGGCACTATAGCTGCTTATGTCTGGGACTACGCCGACAGAATGGATTACTTGAGATATTTTTGGGATGCTGCTTACCAAATTGATTCAAAATCCCGAGAACTTGATGAGGGTATTCGCTTTCCTATTTGTAATTCTGACAACTTAAAAAACACATTTCAACAAGCTGGATTGAGTGATATCGAATCCACGTTCTTAGATATTGATACCATTTTTAAAAGTTTTGAAGATTTTTGGAATCCATTTTTAGGTGGACAAGGTCCAGCTCCTAGTTTTTTAGCTTCGCTGACCAAAGAATTACAAGAAGAATTAAAAGTCAATATTCGCAATATTTTACCCGTTGAATCAGATGGCTCAATAAGACTTTTGGGAAGAGCCATCGCAATTCAGGGAAAACACAAATAATAAGCTGTCTGTAATAAAACCTTAAATAACCTCTTCAATCCTTTCAGTTGGACGGGCAACTACCGCTTTATCACCTTTTTCAATTATTGGCCTTTCCATTAGGTTCGGTTCTTTTATCATAAACTCAATAATTTGATCGTTTGTGTAGTTTTTGTTTTTAAAATCTAATTCCTTGTAAGCTTTTTCTTTTTTTCTTAACAGCTCAGCTGGTTGCATATTCATTTTTTTGAGAAGGGTTTTCAGTTTATTCTTAGTAAGAGGAGTTTCATGATATTTTACAATATCAAACTCAATTCCTTTTTCCTGTAAATATTTTAAACCCTGTCGGCTTTTTGTGCATGTTTTTTTATGATAAATGATTATTTTTTCCATCTATTTTCCTCCAATTTCATTATTTAACAATAAGATATTATTTTCAAGTAGAAAAAGTAATAATTTCTTCATTCATTTGTTTTTTCAAATTTTGAGGTTTAAGTGATTATTTCAAAACAGATTGCATTTGAGTTACAATTAAAAGAAGAGCAAATAGTAACTACAGCAGCATTGTTTGCAGAAGATGCAACAGTTCCCTTCATTGCTCGTTATCGCAAAGAGAAAACCGGTGGTCTTGATGAAGATCAGCTTCGAGAAATTGAGGATAAATTAAGTTATTATGAACTTCTTCAGGACCGTAAGCAGACTATTCTTAAAAGCATAGAAGAACAGGGAAAACTTACAGATGAGCTTAAGAAGAAAATTGAGGAATCAATAAAACTCAGAGAAATCGAAGATCTGTATCTTCCTTATAAACCAAAGCGAAAAACTCGCGGAACGGTTGCAAAAGCTAAAGGATTGGAACCAATTGCTCTATTAATTTTGAACAGACCAAATTATGATGAAGACTTTGAAGCTGAACTTTCAAAGTACATCGATGAAGAAAAAGGTGTCAACTCAGTCGAAGAAGTTCTGCAGGGAGCAAAAGATATAATTGCGGAAATGATAAGTGATGATGCAGATGTACGGGAAACTGTAAGAAATATTTTACTCGATCATTCAACCATTCAATCTATTAAAGCAAAAGAAAAAGCAGCTAACAAAAACAAAAAAGATGTTTACGAAATTTACCATGATTTTAAAATTGAGATAATAAAAATAAAACCCTATCAGATATTGGCTGTCAATCGGGGTGAGAAAGAGAAGTTTTTAAAAGTCAGTCTTGGATTCAACAAAGATGATATTCTTGAAAATATTACTGAAACTTATTTCAATTTTGATGATAGCGTCTTCATGGATATTCTTAATGAAGTAGTTGAAGATTCCTTTACACGGCTGATCCTCCCATCAATTGAAAGAGAAGTGCGAAATTATTTAACTGAGATCGCTGACCAGCATGCTATTGAAGTATTTGCGGCAAACTTACGTCAGCTTTTATTACAACCCCCAATTGCTAATAGTATGATCATGGGGATTGATCCTGGATTTGTTTCTGGTTCTAAAGTTGCTGTTATTGATCCAACCGGAAAGTATTTAGATGGAAATACGATCTATCCTCATCCACCACAAAGAAAAATAGAACAAGCTAAAAACATAGTGCTAAATTTCATAAATAAATATGATGTTGATCTTATAGCAATTGGAAATGGAACAGCAAGTCGAGAAACCGAAATAATGGTAGCTGAATTAATAAGCCAGCATAATCTTGATTGCCATTATTTAATTGTTAATGAAGCTGGAGCATCTGTTTATTCAGCATCACCGGTGGCAAAAAAAGAATTTCCTGATCTCGAAGCATCACAGCGCGGTAATATTTCTATAGCTCGACGAGTGATGGACCCGCTTGCTGAACTTGTAAAGATTGATGCAAAGTCGATCGGTGTTGGATTATATCAGCATGATGTTGATCAAAAACTGCTTCGAAAAAATCTTGATGATGTTGTTGATAGTTGTGTGAATTTTGTCGGTGTTGATCTTAATACAGCTTCAGCTCCTTTGCTTACTTATGTATCAGGATTAAATTCAAGATTAGCTACCAACATTGTAAATCATAGGGAGTCTAAAGGTAAGTTTAATTCCAGGGAGGAAATTTTAGCTGTTAACGGAATCGGTGAAAAATCATTTGAACAAGCTGCAGGATTTCTCAAAATTACTGATGGTGTTAATCCATTTGATAACACTTCTATTCATCCCGAATCTTATAATGCTGCTAAAAAATTATTTAAAATAGCATCCGTTTCTGATAAGGAAATTTCAAAAGCAGGATCAGAAATCAAAAAGTATGTAGATAAAAACGGATCAATAAAGACTGCAGAGGAGCTTGGAATTGGTGAGCCAACTTTATTGGATATTGTTGAAAACTTATTAAAACCTGGAAGAGATCCGCGAGAAGAGATGCCGAAACCAATTTTACGAAGTGATGTTTTAAAAATTGAAGATTTGACAGAAGAAATGATACTGAAAGGAACCGTAAGAAATGTTGTTGATTTTGGAGCATTTGTCGATATTGGTGTTAAGCAGGATGCCTTATTACACATTTCCCAGATCGCCAATAAATATATTAAGAATCCCTTAGAAATTATTAATGTCGGTGATATTGTTGATGTTCGCATAATTAGTGTTGACATTAAAAAGGGAAGAATATCACTCTCTATGAAAAAAGAGGAATAGTAAAAATTTAACAGTGAGTTTTTCTCAACTTTAGTATTTTATCAATATAATTTCCTCATAATGTTTTAAATGAAAACACACGACTACCTAAATAGTGTAATCATAGAAAAAGGGGCTGTTTATTTAGTCCTAATTGATCCTGATAAATCAACTGGCGAAGACCTTGCTAAGTTTGTACAGCATTGCGAACAATCTGGTGTTGATGGGTTTTTAGCTGGCGGCAGCCTAATGACTTCAAACCGTTTAGAAGAAACTGTTCAAACAATAAAACAAAACAGTGATTTACCTGTAATCCTTTTCCCGGGAAGTGAAAGCCAGATTACATCATCAGCTGATGCAATACTTTTTATATCTCTTATCAGTGGCAGAAATGCAGAGCATTTAATAGGCAAGCATGTATTAGCAGCTCCAATAATTAAACATTTTAATCTTGAGCCAATTTCAACAGGTTATATGATTGTGGAGTCTGGCAGGCAAACAACAGCTCAATACATGAGCGGGAGTTCACCTATTCCTCGTAATAAGCCGGAAATAGCTGCTGCGACTGCTCTTGCAGCACAATATCTGGGAATGCGTTTTATTTATCTTGAGGGTGGATCTGGTGCTGAACATTCGGTACCTAACGAGATGGTAAAGATGGTTTCTTCAACTGTGTCGATCCCTGTTATCGTTGGTGGTGGAATTAGGGATAGTTATACTGCCAGTGAAAAAGTTAAGAATGGCGCAAAGATCATTATTACTGGTAATTTCTTTGAAGATGAATCTAAGTGGGCTTTGATAAAAGAATTTGCTGATTCAATTCATTATAAACTACCATTAGAAATTTAACTGAGAACTGAATAATAATTTTAGAAAGATAAAAAAATGATAGAACCAAAAGAATTTTATAGAAAAATTGATATTATACAAAATAAAATTGGCAAGGATAAATCTGGCCAAGATTTTCTTTCACATATTGTAGTCGAGCTTCAAGAAGTTTTTGGTGAAGATCTACGCATTGGAAAAGGCATCATATACGAAAAAAATGATGATGAATATGTACTGGTTTCAAAATTGGATAAATCCCAAAAGCATATCCTTAAAAGTATTAAAGCCACTGACCCAGCAATAGAGGCTCTGGATGAAAATAAGATATATATTTTTGATAATCCTTCTTTGATTTTCCCAGGCTGTGGACTTGATAAGGAGAGTTATAAAGTATCAATTGCTTTGAGAGTAAGCAGTCTAGAGAATAGCTGGATTTTTTTATTCGAATTAAAGAAAGGATGGGAAAGAGAAGAGATAGAGTTTTGTTTTAATGCTGTAAGAAGCGCTCTAAAATATCGACTTATATCTGATTCAATTAATAACGAGATGCAGCAGGCAGTCCAGATTCAAAAAAGTTTGCTCCCTGTAAAAGCTCCTGAGCTACCCGGTTATGATATAATTGGACGATCTATTCCTGCGGAATTGGTTGGAGGAGATATTTATGATTACTTTAAATTTGATGATGATGTTTTTGGCTTTTGTGTTGGAGATGCAAGCGGACATGGATTACCCGCAGCATTATTAGCCCGTGATGCAGTAACTGGTTTACGGATGGGATTAGAAAAACATATGAAGATGGTGCATACCTTAAAAAAATTAAATCATGTGATTTATCAAAGCGTGTTTTCTACAAATTTCATCTCTCTTTTTTATGCTGAACTCGAAGATGATGGTAATCTTTTTTATATTAATGCCGGTCATCCATCACCTATTCTTGTAAAAGATGATCAAGTTATTGAGTTAGAGTCAACTGGAGTCATTTTTGGTGCTTTACCGGAAATTGAACTTGGTCGTTCATTTGTTCGACTAGAGAAAGGTTCGGTGCTGGTTTTGTTTTCAGATGGAATTTTTGAAAGGGAAAATAGACATGGAGAAGATTATAGTATTGATCGACTAAAAAAATTGATCATCGAAAATCAGAATTTGTCTGCAAGGGAAATCCGTGATGCTGTTTTTGCCGATGCAGAAAAATTCGGAAACGGGAAAAAATGGAATGATGATGCTACTGTTGTTGTTGTTAAAAGGTTAGACGATTAGTTAAACAATTACTTAGAAACCCAACTTTTTTAAAAACTATTGACTTTAATCCAAAAGTTGGGTTTCTGAAAAATCATCTATTTGTTTTTCAGTAATTTTTGCTTAAACAGTTAAATTCAGATGTATAAAAATAATACCATGCCTTAATCTCACTATTCTTTAGTATCTTTTAACTTACGTTTATTTATGTTATTAGGAAAGGAAGTTATGAGTACATTTGAAGAGTTAGGATTAGAAAAAAGAATTATTCAAGCAGTTGAAGATCTTGGTTTTATTAACCCAATGCCAGTTCAAAAAGAAGTGATCCCGCATTTAATTAAAGATGAACATCAAGATATTGTTGCATTAGCACAGACGGGTACTGGAAAAACTGCAGCATTCGGATTACCACTTATTCAAAAAATTGATACATCAAAAAAGAAAACACAATTCTTGATCATTAGTCCAACTCGTGAGCTTTGTTTACAGATTGCAGATGATCTTAATAGTTATGCAAAGTATAAAGACAAAGTTAAAGTTGTCGCAGTGTTTGGCGGTGCAAGTATTGATAGGCAGATCAAATCAGTTAAAAAAGGTGCACATATTATTTCTGCAACTCCGGGTAGGTTGCTTGATTTAATAAACAGACGAGTAGTTGATATAAGAAATGTCGATACCGTTGTTCTTGACGAAGCAGATGAAATGCTTAATATGGGATTCAAAGAAGATCTAGAAAATATTCTTAGCGAAACCCCTGATAACAAAAAGACACTTCTTTTTTCTGCTACAATGCCGAAAGAAGTAAAAAAAATTGCCAACAACTATATGCATGATTCAATTGAAATAACTATCGGCAAAAAAAATGTCGGCGCAGAGAATGTTAGTCATATATGTTATATGGTTCATGCTAAAGATAGATATCTGGCTTTAAAAAGAATTGTTGACTACCATCCAGGTGTTTATGGAATCGTATTCTGCCGTACACGAAGAGAGACGCAAGAGGTAGCCGACAAGCTTTTAGCGGATGGATACAACGCCGATGCACTCCATGGCGACCTTTCACAAGCGCAACGTGACGTTGTAATGAATAAATTTAGGATCAAACATCTCCGTCTTCTTGTCGCTACTGATGTTGCTGCACGAGGTTTGGATGTTAATGATCTGACTCATGTTATAAATTATAATTTGCCTGACGAATTAGAAATTTACACTCATCGAAGCGGAAGAACTGGAAGAGCCGGTAAATTAGGAACGTCAATTGTTATTGCTAATCTTAGAGAAAAGGGAAAACTAAAGACAATTGAAAAACAGATTGGTAAGCAGTTTACTTCGTGTCCAGTACCACTTGGGAAAGATATATGCGAGAAACAGCTTTTCCATTTAATTGATAGAATGGAAAAAGTTGAAGTAGACTACTCACAAATCGATTCCTTCCTCCCTGAAATTAATGCTAAACTTGAATGGTTGGATCGTGATGAACTGATCAAGAAATTTGTATCAGTAGAATTTAATCGTTTCTTAGATTACTATCGAAATGCTCCTGACCTTAATAAACCATCTGAGGAAAGAGGGAAATCCAAAAGAACAAGTACAAATGTAAATTTAACACGTTTCTTTGTGAATCTTGGAAAAATGGATGGACTGAAACCCGTTGATTTTATCGGTATGATAAATGATTTCACAGGAATTAGAAATATTGAAATTGGTGAGATCGATATCAGAAAAACTTACTCCTTTTTTGAAGTTGATAAATCATATACAAAAGAGATACTCGCTGCATTTAAAAACAAAAAGTTTAAAAAACGTGAGATCAATGTTGAAATAACTACTGGTGAGCGGAAAGAGAGTCAACCAAATCGCCGTAGCAAAAGGAAAACTAGCAGTAGAAGTGACAAACCACGCATAAAGAAGGGTAGAAAATCTAATGGAACAAAGCGAAGAGACAGAAGAAAATAATAATTTTTAACATTGTGCTGCTAACGTAAAAAGGTAATAAAATTAGCTGGATTTTCGGAATAATAGATAAGGGCAATGATTCTTCTTTTCGAGCAGAATCTGTAATTGATAGTCCTATTCTATTTAAATACGTCTCTAATAATTTACAAGTTTTTGCCGGCGGCAATAAAGACAATCTGTTTTTTAGTAGCTCCTCAAATCAAAACAATACTGGTAATTGGGTAATCGGCGGTATTGGACTTAAGCAAAATCAAAATAGAACTGCAATTTTTCGAGAGGAAGATTGGTCAGATAATCTGGATTCACTTAATGGCATTGATGGTCATTTTGCTGCTGTAAAGTGGAACGAAAAGAAAATCACCTTTGAGTCTGATCAAATAGGCTTAAGAGATATTTATCTTTCAGAGCGCAAAGACGAGATCATATTTTCTACAAGGGTTGATTATTTAGTCAAGGCTCATCAATTAAAATTAGATTTTAGCGAATTTGGAAGCAGATGGTTGTTATTCAATCAGATATCCAACAACAGTGTGTTCTTTGGTGTTGAGAGAATAGTAGCAGGTAAAAAGGCTTCTATTTCGTTAAACGAATACAAGATAAAATATTATAATGCTAATTGGCTTCCTGATGAACAGAGTCAAAATATTGATGTTGAAAAGTATTCTGAAAATCTCAAATCGCTAATATTTATCAGTGATAAGCAGACATTAGGGCTTTCCGGAGGAATGGATTCAAGAGTTCTCTTATCATATTTATTAGAGGGGAATTCTTCATGGGATACTTTTACATTTGGTGATTCAAAGCATCCCGATAGTTTTATTGCTCAATCACTTGTGAATGATTACAACATCACTCACACAAAATATCATGCTAGTTTACCTCAAGCTGATATTTTAATTAATAAAATTCAAGATTATTCGCTACAATCAGTTGTAAATAATGGCGCTTCAGCAATTTTTCAATCTTTGAATTATTCTTCTATGAGAAATCAACATTCAGTGCTGATTGATGGTTGTTTAGGAGAGATCTGGCGAAGAGAATTTTTCTATCGACTTTATTTTAATGGTAAAAAATCTATTCTTAATGGAGAAGCTAGGGATATTATTCCAAACATATCTCTTCCTCATGCAGACATATTTACTGAGGATATTAATAATTTAATGACAAGCAGATTTGAAAGTCAGCTACATTATTGGTTCGAAAATCTTCCTGCGGTTGAAACAATTGGAGTTGAAAACTGGATAGATCTTTTTGCACTAAAAACAAGAATGCCAAATTACTTCTTACATGAGCAAACCGTAATTGACGATGTTGTTACCAGCTTAATGCCATTTTCACAATTAAGTTTGCTTAAATCATTATTCAATGTCCCCATTTCATTAAGAAAAAATGGTAAGCTATTAAGATCTATAATAAAGACTAACTTTCCTTCACTTGAAAAATATCCTCTTGTAAAAGGAACCTCAATTAATCCGTACAATTTAAGTTCGTTTCAATCTAGAGCCTTAAGCAAATTCAGGAAAAAATTTAAAAGGGATAGTTATAAGGATAATTCAAAAGAGAATCTTTTTAATATTTTAAAACCATATATTTTAGACATTTCTTCATCAGAAAGTTTTTATAATTCAGAAATGTATGATCACAAAAAGGTGAAAAATATAATTGAGAGCTATTATGGCGGTAATAAAACTTATGGATATGCACTTGATTGGTGGCTCTCTTTTGAATTATTCAGACAAAATATTGAATAAATTTGAATTATTAGTCGAAAAGCAATGAAATTCAAACATTTTACAAATGTTTTACAAATAAAATGAATTGGAAATCGCTATCTTTGCTAATCTAAATTGAAAAGGATGAAATGGAGAATAAGAAAACAAAACACACATTTCATATCCCCGTTATGGGATTATGCTATACAATAGATTCACCAATTAAAGTTGCTCACCTTGGTATTTCATCAGTAATGTCAATATTAGAGCATAACTTTATTGAAAAGATGAGAGAATTCTATTCTAAAAAATTCAATTTTCCATATGAACCAATAACGAGCAAAATTGAAGATTTTAGAGCTAAGAGAATTACATCATATTTAGACCTAGTTGACAAAATCGTAAAAGAAAATATTGAAAACCTTAAAAACTCAGTTGCAGAAAAAAGTGATGAATTAGAAAAATACTTCGATCTATTGCCCTCATTTTCTGATCTTAAAGATCGGTTTAATAAAATGATTGAAAACACCCAAAGTCTTAAAGAAATTCAGGATTGGTTAACTGATAATTTAACTTTCGGTGAGCTTGATGTTAACATTATGACCAAGCTTGATGGAGAAAACTATAAAGGAAAAGAAAAACTCCCTGCAGAACATAACCATGCACATGCTGCATTAAGAGGATTCGCAAACAGTACATTGAACTCATCAATTGTTCTCTCTGCTGGCATGAATCCCCGATTGTTTGGTTACATGGAAAAGTTTGAGGATTTTTATCCAGATAGTAAGGGAAACTTCAAAAAGAAAATTATACTTAAAGTTAGTGATTATAGATCTGCAATTATTCAAGGTAAATTCTTCGCTAAGAAAGGATTGTGGATTTCTGAGTATAGAATTGAATCAGGATTAAATTGTGGCGGGCATGCTTTTGCTACCGATGGTTATTTGTTAGGACCAATCTTGGAAGAATTTAAAAATAAAAAAGAAGATCTTCTTACAACTACATTTGAAATCTTCAAAGAAGCTTTGACAAAAAAAGATCGTGCTGTTCCAGCAATAACTCCAGAAGTTAAATTAACAGCACAAGGCGGTGTTGGTACAGCTGAAGAACATCAGTTTCTACTCGGAAATTATGATCTTGATTCAATAGGTTGGGGTTCTCCTCTTATGCTTGTTCCTGAAGCAACGAGTGTTGATGAGAAGACTTTCGATATTCTAAGCAGCGCAAGAGAAGAAGATCTTTATCTTAGCGGTGCTTCACCATTAGGAGTTCCATTCAATAATGTAAAAGGCAGCACAAAGGATATTGAAAGAAGCAAAAGTGCACAAACTGATAATCCTGGTAGCTCTTGCCCTAAAAAGTTTTTAACGTTCAACCGTGAGTTTACCGAACAGCCGATCTGCACAGCTTCAAGTCAGTATATTAAATTAAAACTTAAAGAAATTAAAAATGAAAAACTAACAGAGAATGAATTTAAAATTAAGTACGATAAATTGACCGAGAAAGAGTGCTTGTGCAATGGTCTCTCTAACTCAGCACTTCTGGTAAACGATCTAGATGTAAAAATGGAAGGTGATGCGGTTTCTGTTTGTCCTGGACCTAATATTGCATATTTTTCCGGTAAAATTTCATTGAAAGAAATGGTTGATCATATATATGGACGAATAAACATATTAAACACCGAAAACAGACCAAACCTATTTGTCAAAGAATTGAAAATGTATATCGATTATCTCAAAGACAAGTTTGATGAAATAACCGAACCTCTTTCAGAAAAGCAGATAAAATATTTCGATACATTTACTCAAAACATGAATGAAGGAATCGACTACTATAAAAATCTTTTTGAAGAGAATAAGACCAAGCTGCAGAATACTTACGAAAAAGCATTAAAGGATATTGAAAAACTTGAATTAGAATTAAAGCATTTTGCTTTTCAATTGACATAATTTTTTTAGTGTCTGAAAAATAATTTTATTAAACCACTTTTGGATTACTCTGAAAGTGGTTTTTTCTTTCATTATAACAATTCCATTCAATTTATCATAAACGAGTTTTTAGGAGAACAGTTGAAAACATTTTACAAATTAAACCTTCTTATCAATTCATTTGTCTAACAAATTAGATTTTTTTAATACGGAGATACATTAATGAAACAAACCTCTATTCTGATTTTAATTTTATTACTTTTAATAAATGTTCAAATTTTCTCACAACCGCGTTCCGGAGGTAATAGACAACCTCGCTTAGGTATTGTTGGGCATGTATTAGATAAAAAGACTAATGATCCGCTAGAATATGTTAATATTGTAGTGCTGAAAGAAGAGGACAACACTCAAGTAAATGGAGGGATTACAGATACTGAAGGAAAATTTAGAATCATTGGAATTCGTCCCGGAAAATATATTGCAAAAGTTAGTTATATAGGATTTAAATCTGTTTTTGTTGACGATATTGATCTCAATCGTTCGAATAGAGTTATGGATTTGGGAAATATTTATATTGAACCAGCCTCATTACAACTAGAAGATGCAAAAGTCGTGGGTGAAAAAACTCCGATTGAATATAAGATCGATAAGAAAGTTATAAATGTGAGTGAGCAGTCAACATCCATTTCCGGCAGTGCGGTTGATGTACTAGAAAATGTTCCTTCTGTTCGGGTAGATATTGAGGGAAATGTGGCTCTACGCGGAAGCGGAAGTTTTACTTTATTAATTGATGGAAGACCCTCCGTTTTAGATGCAACAGATGCTCTTGAACAAATACCGGCAACTTCAATCGACAAAATTGAGATAATTACTAATCCATCAGCTAAATATGATCCGGAAGGAGTTTCTGGCATTATTAATATTATTTCAAAAAAGCATGAATTAGATGGCATAAGTGCAATCATCAATGGTAATGCTGGAATGCATAATACTTTTGGTGGTGATTTTACTTCAAGTTACAGAACAAAAGAATTCTCACTTAATCTTGGAGCAAGATATAATGAACGCTATTCCCCAGGTAGCTCATTAGAAAACAGAAGAACATTTAATGATACAGCTTCCTCATTTCTTAATTCTAATGGAATATCTGAAAGAGCACGAACAGGATGGAGTATAAATGGAGGAGGAGATTACAAATTCTCAGAAAACGATATTATTGGTTTTTCTGCACGCTATGGAGACAGAAGCGGAGGACGCAATTCTGAAATTGACTACTTCAATTACACCGAGCCAATTACAACCGAAAAACGTTATACAAGCAGTAATCAAAGAGAAAGAAGCGGAGATTTCTTTTCATCAAATTTAAATTACACACATACTTTTGGTCCAAAGCAGCACAATATTTATTTAGAAGCAATGTATCAAAAAAGAAATGGAGACGAATTTACTATAAATGAGTATATCGAAAGTGATGGAACTATTTCAGATGGAAGAAAAAATACTGAAGTTGGTCCTGGAATTAGGAGAAGACTGAAGCTCGATTATTCTTATCCCCTCTCCGAAGACTCCAAGCTTGAAGCCGGATTAAAGTATGAAATGAATAATTCTGAAGATGATACTAAAAGTTATATTTTTGATCCAGCCAATTCAGACTATGAATACGAAGATGAATATAGTTACATAATTGATTACACAAGAAATATTTCCGCCGCTTACGGAATTTATTCCGGTAGCATATGGGACATTGGTTTACAAGGCGGATTAAGAGGAGAATATACTTACCGTCTAATTGAATTAGTTGATTCTAACAGCTCGACTTTAATTGACAGACTGGATTATTTCCCAACATTCCATGCAACCTATAAGTTGAACGAAATTCAGCAGATTATGGCAAGCTACACAAGCAGAATAAGAAGACCACGAGGATGGTATCTTGAACCATTTGATGTTTGGACAGATGCAAATAATATACGTAGAGGTAATCCAAATCTGCAGCCGGAATATATCGACTCATATGAGCTGGCTTTTTTGACCAATTGGGGAAATTCACTCGTCTCATTGGAAGCATATTACAGAATCAGAAAAAACAAAATTGAACGTGTACGGGAAGTATATGCTAAAGATATAACCCTTATGACATATACAAATTTTGGTCGTGATTATTCATTTGGTACAGAAATGATGCTGAATACAGATCTATTAAAATTTTGGAATATGAACTTAATGGGGGATCTATATCACTATAAAATTGTCGGAACTTTCAAAGACGAAGATCTAACAAAAGAGAATTTCAATTGGTCTGTAAGACTGAACAATACGTTTAAAATATTTGAATCGACAAAAGTGCAAATAAATGGGTCCTACAATAGTCCCAGTATCTCTGCTCAAAACGAAATGAAAAGTTCTATTTCTGCTAATTTTGCTATTAAGCAAGAATTCTTTAATAAAAAACTCTCACTTACTCTGCAAGTTCGTGATCTGTTTAATTCTGCAATACATGAAGGAAATTCATATGGGCCAGGATTTGAAAGCTATTATACTTTTGAGCGAGATGCACCATATGTATCACTTAATGTATCACTTAATCTTAATAATTTTAAAAAGGAAAGAAAGAAAGGTGGTACAAATGGCAATGGCGATATGGATGATGATGAGTTTTAAACCACAAATAAAAAGTTAGTATTCAAATATTAATTCCACTTTTTGTCCAGAATTAATAACACCCCTTACACAGATTATATAATAAAACTTAGATTAGCTCCGTTCCGATTTTCGGAACGGAGTCCAATAAACACAAAAAGAATGTTTGGGTTTTCCCAAAGGGATCCAATGGATAACCCATTTTATATTTTTCACATAATTATAAATTAAAAGTATTCTATTTTGAAAAGCAATATTTTTCAAAATTCAGTATTTTTGAAAGTTAAATTTTATATAGAAATAGGAGAATAAAATGGCTGAAAATTTTGATATGATTCAAAAAGTTTATGCTGGTTTTTCAGAGAAAGTGAACAAAGCTCGAGAAGTTCTTGGAAGACCACTTACTTACACAGAAAAGATTCTATATTCCCATCTTTGGAATGAAACAACTACAGAATATCAACGCGGAGTTGATTACGTTGAGTTAGCACCAGATAGAGTTGCTATGCAGGATGCAACTGCTCAAATGGCATTGCTTCAATTTATGCATGCCGGACGCAAAAATGTTGCTGTTCCTTCTACTGCACATGCTGACCATTTAATTCAAGCACGCGATAATGCAAATGAAGACCTTGATAGAGCTAATAATGAGAATGAAGAAGTGTACGATTTCCTTGCATCGGTAACTCAAAAATATGGTGCGGGATTTTGGAAAGCTGGTGCGGGAATTATTCATCAAGTAGTTCTCGAAAATTATGCGTTTCCTGGCGGTATGATGATTGGATCAGACTCCCATACTCCAAACGCCGGAGGACTTGGAATGATTGCAGTTGGCGTTGGCGGCGCTGATGTTGTAGATGTTATGGCTGGAATGGCTTGGGAACTTAAATGGCCTAAGTTGATCGGTATAAAACTCACTGGAAAACTTTCAGGTTGGACATCCCCAAAAGATGTAATTCTTGAAGTTGCTGGAAGGTTAACTGTTAAAGGTGGAACCGGTGCAATTGTTGAATATTTCGGTGAAGGTACCAAATCTATTTCTGCTACTGGAAAAGGAACAATTTGTAATATGGGCGCTGAGATTGGCGCAACAACATCTCTATTTCCATTCGATGAAAAAATGTCAGCATACTTAAAGAAAACTAATAGAGAAGATGTAGCCGAGCTCGCACTTCAAAATGCAGATATATTAAAAGCAGATGATGAAGTTTATGAAAATCCGGAAAAATATTACGATCAAATTCTCGAAATAAATTTGGATGAGCTAGAGCCGCATTTAAATGGTCCTTTCTCTCCTGATAGAGCTTGGCCTTTATCAAAAATGAAGGAAGCTGCAAAAGAGAATAACTTTCCGGAAAAACTAAGTGTTGGTCTAATTGGCAGCTGCACAAATTCTAGCTATGAAGATATTGATCGTGCTGCAAGTGTTGTCCGTCAGGCATTAGAAAAGGGATTAAAAGCAAAATCTGAGTTTATTATTTCTCCAGGATCAGAGCAGGTACGTGCTACTGTTGAACGTGATGGGCAGTTAAAAACATTAACTGATTTCGGTGGTGTTGTCATGGCTAATGCATGTGGTCCTTGTATTGGTATGTGGGATCGTTTAGATAATCCTACAAACGAGCGTAACAGCATAGTAAATTCATTTAATAGAAACTTTGCAAAACGCCAGGATGGAAATCCAGATACTTTAGCATTTGTTGCATCTCCGGAAATCACTACTGTTTTAGCGCTTGCTGGAACAATCACTTTTAATCCTGAAACAGATACGCTAACTGATGCAGAAGGAAATGAGTTTAAGCTTGAATCTCCTTACGGTGATGAATTACCTGAAAACGGTTTTGAGCCAGATTTAGAAGGCTACCTCGCTCCTGTTGATGATGGTTCCGCTGTTCAAGTAAAAGTCAACCCTAACAGTGAAAGATTGCAGTTATTAGAAAGATTCTCTCCCTGGGATGGAAATGACTATACTGAGATGCCGGTATTAATTAAAGCATTAGGCAAGTGTACAACTGATCACATTTCAATGGCTGGCCCTTGGCTAAGATTCCGAGGACATTTGGATAACCTTTCAAACAATCTGCTTATTGGTGCAATAAATGCCTATACTGGAAAAGCAGGTGAATCTAAAAATCAACTAACTGGTGAATATCAAGAAGTTCCTCAAATTGCCAGAGCATACAAAGCTGAAGGTGTCAATTGGGTTGTAGTGGGTGATGAAAACTATGGAGAGGGTTCTAGTCGTGAACATGCCGCTATGGAACCGCGTTTCCTTGGTGGAAAAGCAATTATCGTAAAGAGTTTTGCACGTATTCATGAAACGAATTTAAAGAAACAAGGAATGCTGCCATTAACATTTGCTGACCCAAGTGATTATGATAAAATACTGGAAGATGATAAAGTAAGTATAATTGGATTATCAGAACTTGCTCCAGGAAAACAAGTTGATGCTGTTATTGCCCACTCTGATGGTTCATCAGATGAAATTAAGTTAAATCACACAATGAATGAAAATCAAATTGAATGGTTTAAGGCTGGCAGTGCATTAAACTTAATTGCAGAACAGAATAAATAATTATTATTTGGCGTCATGAACCATTTTTAACTGCCTTTGGTAGTTCATGACGCTGAATATTAAAGTCACGGACTGCCAAAACAGTTGAAAGTGATCCGTGATTTCTGAGTAATTTTAGAAACCCAATTTCTCTAAGTATCCTAACCTTATTCGAGGAATTGGGTTTCTCTTCGTCTACTTCCTCCCAAAGATAGCTTTTGTTCATTTTAATTATTTCTTTGTAACTTGCTTGTTACAATTATAAAATATTTTTCAACCTTACAAGTGTATTAATATGATGAAATTTTTACTGATTTGTTTCATTTTCACCCTCTCTTTTCAACAATTATTTGCGCAAAATGTTTTCCCTAAATATGAGTTTAGAGGGGCCTGGATAGCAACTGTAGCCAATATTGACTGGCCTTTGAGCAATTCTTCATCTTCAGAAGAACAGATGAATGAACTAAGGTTATCATTAGATTCTTTAAAAGATGCCGGAATGAATGCAATCTTTTTTCAGGTAAGAACTGAATGTGATGCGCTCTATGATTCTAAGATTGAACCTTGGTCATATTGGCTTACCGGAGAACAAGGAAAAGCTCCCGATCCTTACTATGATCCTTTAGCTTTTGTAATTGAGGAAGCTCATAAAAGAGGTATGGAGCTCCACGCATGGTTCAATCCTTATCGTGCAGTGAAAGATATTGGTTCATATAGACAGAGTGATAATCATGTATCGGTGATGCACAAAGACTGGCTTATCAAATCAAAAAAATATTTAATGCTTGATCCAGGCTTACCTGAAGTTCAAGAACATGTTTTATCAGTTATGAATGATGTGCTAACTCGCTATGATATTGATGGTATCCACTTTGATGATTATTTCTATCCGTATGGGCCTAAAATCTCAAATGAAGATTCCTTAACCTTTGCTAATTATAACAGAGGCTTCACTGATGTTGATGATTGGAGAAGAGACAATATCAATATGCTTATGGCAGAAATTTACAAAACAATAAAAGAAGCAAAACCAAAAGTTAAATTTGGCATATCGCCTTTTGGAATTGTTCGTAATGAATATGCTGGAACTAACGGCTTTAATTCATACGATATTATTTATTGTGATCCCTTAAATTGGTTGGATAATAAGATAGTAGATTACATTACACCGCAAATCTATTGGGAAATTGGCCATTCAAAAGCTGACTATGGGAAACTTACGCCATGGTGGGCGGACGTAACAAAAGAGCAACATCTTTATGTTGGACATTACTCAAGTAAAATGTCTGCAGAAAAATATAAAGGGAAAAAGAGTGAAATTGGTGATCAGATAAGATTAAATAGAGCGACAAAAAATGTTTTGGGATCGGTCTATTTTAGTGCAAAATCTATTTCACAAAATTGGAGCGGTTTAGCAGACTCAATGAAAAATGACTTTTACTCAAATCTTGCTATCCCACCACAAATGTCCTGGTTAGATAGTATTCCCCCACTTCAGGCAGAAAACTTACATCAAATTGAAACGAATTCTGGAGTATTACTTTTTTGGAATTTACCTAATGAAGCTGAAGATGATGAATATCCATATTACTATTTAGTTTATAGATTTAAAAATGATGATATCATTGATCTGAATGACCCATCAAAGATTATTGCAAAGGTTGTAAACAAAAACACAAGCTTTTATGATCTCACAAATTTAAAAGAAGACAGCAAGTATATCTATGTTGTAACATCAATGGATAGATTACATAATGAAGGTGATGCTGTAAAGATCGAGATTCAGAATTAAGTTTTATCTTTCAAAGTGCTTTAATGACAAAAGCATCTGTCATTCCGTGATGTTTTTACACGGAATCTTTTGCAATAAATAGAGATTCCGGCCTGTCCGCCGTATCCCGATTGTATCGGGAGAAGGCATGCTTAAAGATTGCCGGAATGACAATTCCTCTTATATTATTCAAAGGCTACTCTTACATTATTAAATCCACAATCCTAAGCAATTTTTAAAAACAAAAACTTTTGAACATTTCTAGTGTTAAAGGATTATACTATAAGAACCGGTTTTATATATAAGAATTATTTATAAATTTTAATAAGGAGTATAGAATGTTATCGCAAAACAAATGGGTGCTTCTGTTTCTTTTCCTCATCTCAACTTTATTAAGTGGATGCGAGAAGACTATTAAGAATATTGAGCGACCTGAAAAAATCGTTAGTAAACGTATTGTCGTTTACGATCAAGAAACATATTCAGAGTTAGCTGATCTCTGGAAAACTTATTACGAAGAATTTCCATCTGAAGATGCTTATGCAAATTGGATGTATGCTGCCCGCTATGCAAAATGGGAAAACTATGAATCTCTGTTAAGTGATGGACTAAGCAAATATCCAGCAAATCCAACGCTTCTTTATCTATCTGCTATAAATAAAAAAGATTTAGAGGAAAATCTTGAAAGCATAAGCATGCTTGAAAAAGCTGTTAGGTTAGATCCAACTTATTTAGATCCTTGGTTTGCTTTAGTCATTGATCATATGAAAAATAGCGATATGGAAAAATCAGATGTAGCGCTTCGCCATCTTTTAGAAGGAGGTGGAATATCCGACGTTATTATGGACTACAATTACAATGTACTTAGTCTGCTTGATAAAAATGCGATTTTAATAACTAACGGAGATAATGATACTTATCCTAGTTGGATACTAACACGTATTTTAAAATATCGACCAGATGTTACAATTATAAACCGTCATTTACTGAACACTGAATGGTATCCAAAAGTTATTAAAATGGAAGGAGCACCAAATTTTCTTACTGAAGAAAAATTATCAGATTTAAAAAACGATATATCTTCTCAAATTAAAAAAGGAAAAAAGACCGTTCCTAGTACCGGTCCATTTAGTGATACACTTTTAACTTATATTATTGAAAAGGCAAGGACGGATAATATTCCAATTTATTTTGCAGCAACACTTTTTTCATCTGATGTTGTTGACAGATATAAAGAGGGTGGAAAGAACTTAGGCTTGGTAACATTTGTTGGGAAAAACAGTAAACCTTATTCTAGTCAAATTAAAAATGTTATTGATAAGTGGTTAGTTGAATTCAGAACAGGCGGTATGAATAGCTGGATTCTCAAGCATAGTGATAAAGTGTTGACCGGAAGATGGCACATTATGAATTATGCTGCAGCATTGAATAATTTGATGGAACCAATAAATAAATTTGCGCCCGAAAGACGATTGGAGTTATTTAATTGGTATCAAAATAATCTTTTAAATATGTTAGAGCTAAAGTATGTTGATGATTATAACCAAATGTGGTGTGATTCAAAAGATATAAAGGAAATTTATGATTGGTGTAAAAAAGAAAATTATTTAGAATGATCTCTGACTGGAATAATTTATCATTAGCTCGCAATGGTGATCAAAAAGCTTTTAGTGATATTCATAAAAAGTATAATAAATCATTAATAAAGATGACTTCATTGATCACAGGCTCGCTTGATTCTGCAAAGGATATTGTGCAGGAAACGTTTATACGGTTATTAAATAGTAGTATAAAACATCAAGAAGGAAATTTTAAATCATATATAACAACAATTGCTTATAGGTTAGCATTAAAAGAGAAATCCCGCTCAAAACGAAGCGGGATTTTAAATGATAATCTCATTGATAATTCTTTGACACCTATAGAAATACAAATTAATGAAGAGAATCAATTGAAACTTTTTCAAGCTATTACTTCATTACCCAAAGATCAGAGAGATATTCTTGTTTTAAGATTTTATGGTGAAAATAGTTATGAAACAATATCTAAAATTACACAACTGCCCCTTGGTACTGTTAAGTCAAGAATATTTTATGCAGTAAAAGCCTGTCGAGAGAAATTAAAAGAAATGGGAGTTATTGAATGAATCATTATGATGAAGATATAATTTTGAAATTTGTTCTGGAAATACTAGATGAAGAAGAGAATGCCTTAGTAAAAAAGCATATTGAAGAATGCACTATATGTAATACTAAATTCAATAAAGTCAAGAGTGAGATTGATGTAATCAGCAGTTTTGATCCAAACATTGAAGATATTGATCATCAAATAAAACTTAAAAGTAAACATTCATATGTTTGGTTAAAAAGAGCTGCTGTTTTGATTTTCGGATTTCTTACAGGTTATCTTACATCAACATTTACCCAACCAGAACAAGTAAATGTGGTTGAACAGAAATTAATACCAAAAACACTCCAAGTTTCCTCGTTGGAATTTGCTGTTTGTTCTAATGTGGATATTTGGTAAGTCTAGATTCCCACCTTGGAAACGGCGGATAAGCTGGATACTTGACCTTGTGCAGTCAACGACCATTTCGTTGACTGCATTGTTTGTTTTATGCTGCTTAAATTTAAGATGAACAATACAAACTAATTTTTCTTTTCTAAATCATTTTCTATAACTATACTGGTAACAACTGTATTTAATTTGCCTGGTTCAATAAATTTTGAAATCCTATATTTTGGGGTTTATTGTTTTTCTTATATTATAACTAATAATTAATGGATTTGAAAAAATGAATAAAAAACCTTGGTACGAATCCTTGTTTGAAAATTATGGTAAAAAATATGATAATGAAAGTTTCACACAAGGTACAATGGGTGAGTGCGATTTTATCGAAAATGAACTAAAATCGGACAAAAGTTTAAAAATATTAGATGTAGGATGTGGAACTGGCAGACATTCAATTGAACTCTCGAAACGCGGATATAAAGTCACTGGAATTGATTTATCAGAGAGCCAACTTTCCAGAGCAAAGAAAAAAGCAGTAGACAATAATTTAAAAATAGATTTTCAGAAACAAGATGCACGGAACTTGATTTTTAGTGGTGAATTTGATGTTGCAATAATGCTTTGTGAAGGCGGATTTCCTTTGATGGAAACAGACGAAATGAATTATGAGATATTGAAAAGTGTAACAAAATCATTAAAAGAAAAATGTAAATTTATTTTTACGACATTAAATGGATTATTTCCAATATACCATTCTGTTGAAAAATTTTTAGACTCCAATACAGAAGAAGGTAATGCGACATATCGAAGCAATACTTTTGATTTAATGACTTTTAGAGATCACAATATCACAGAAATTGAAGATGATTCAGGAGATAAAAAGAAGCTTGAATGTGATGAGAGATTTTATGTGCCAAGTGAAATTACCTGGTTGTTAAAATCACTTGGATACACAAAGATCGATATATTTGGTGCAAAATTAGGAGCGTTTTCAAGAAATGATAAGTTATCAACTGAAGACTTTGAGATGCTTGTGATCGCTGAAAAATAATAACAAAAGCACCTATATCAACACGTGGTAATACGCAATGCGTGTATTGAGATGTTACCCATGTGCTTTAAAATTATAGATTGGTTTTATAATATCAACTATTTCAACCGTATCATTTATAGTGTTGATGATCTCATCAATTGATTTATATGCATTAGGAGCTTCATCTAAAGTCCCGGATAGAACAGAGGTAGAATAAATTCC
>JBDLIN010000034.1:0-22447 GCA_039714835.1 Bacteroidota bacterium
GGTAGTACAGTCATTGCAATTTTATTGCTTGCATTTACTTGGAAAATAAAGCCACGTGCTTAAATAGAATGATACATTCTCAAATAATTGCTGCAACTGGAAATAATTAAATAAATGGAATTAGGTGGAATGCTCAAAAAGTTTATTGACTTTTTTAAAACAGGCCAAGATCGTCCGTTAATTAATGATCAGCAAAAAATTAGAAAAATTTATGAGCACAAACGTTGGAGCGTTTTTACTTCTCTTGTAATAGGATATGGGTTTTTCTATACAACAAGGCTCAGTCTATCTGTTGCTAAAAAACAAATGATCGATGCTGATATTGTTGATGCACAGCAGTTAGGAATAATCGGTGCTGTCCTTTTATACGTGTATGCTTTCGGAAAATTTACAAATGGATTTCTTGCAGACCGAGCTAACATCAGAAGATTTATACCCACCGCACTTATGTTATCAGCAATTATAAATCTTATTTTTGGTATGACCCACTACTTTGTATTATTTGTTATCTTATGGGGACTCAATGGATGGTTTCAATCAATGGGTTCAGCTCCTAGTGTTGTTTCTCTTTGCCAGTGGTTTAGTAATAATGAAAGAGGAACCCGGTATGGTTTATGGGCAGGCTCACACAACATTGGAGAAGGGATTACATTTATTGGGACAGCGTTTTTAATTAGTATTTGGGGATGGAATTGGGGATTTATTGGTCCTGGAATAGCTTGTGTAATTATAGCATTAATATTATTTTTTACACTTGCTGATAGACCGCAAACTTATGGGTTGCCGCATGTTACTGATTATAAAAATGATTATTCTGCTGGTAGACCTTCGAATGAATCAATTAAAAAATTACAAATGATGGTTCTAAAAAGTCCTATTGTCTGGGTGTTGGGACTTAGCAGCGCTTTGATGTATGTTGCACGTTATGCAATCCATAGTTGGGGTCCATTATATCTGCAGGAAGTGAAAAATTATTCAGTTGTTGAAGCAGGTATTCTTATTGGGGGGAGTACTATTTTTGGATTAGCCGGGGCTTTATTTTCAGGATTTATGTCAGATCGTTTTTTTAGTTCCAGACGAAATATCCCGACTTTACTCTACGGTTTACTTTTAATTTGTTCTCTTATTGCATTATTCATTATTCCAGCCGGTTATCGTGTGATTGATATTATTGCCATGGGATGTTTTGAATTTTCAATTGGCGGATTAATTGTTTTCCTTGCAGGTTTAATTGCTGTGGATATTATGCCCACAAATGCTGCAGGAGCGGTTAAAGGAGTTATCGGATTGTTTAGCTATATCGGTGCGGCAACGCAAGATTGGATCAGTGGATATTTGATTGAAGCCGGGAAAACAGTTATCGATGGAAAAGCATTCTACAATTTTGACAGGGCATTCTATTTTTGGATAGGTGCTTCTATTTTATCATTATTTTTAGCCTTAACTGTTTGGAATGTCAAAGCACAAGAGTAATTTTTTTTCTATTATCTTGATTGCATTTATATGGAAAATTAAACTAGAGTTATAATACAATGAAAACACTTAAATTATTAAAAATATGGTTATTTATAATTTCAATTCTCTTTATCTCTATTGAATTAGATGCTCAAGAAGGCACTGTGATTTTTGAAGAGGATTTTGACGAAAGCTATTTAACAGGATGGGAAGTTATAAATGAGGTTGATGGAGAAGCTAATTGGTATTTGGATGAGGACTATCTTGTGCAGGATTCTAATATTGGTTCTGGTGATCAACGCGGAACTAACTTGATTAAAAGCGATCTGGTACTTGACAATTTTACTCTTCGAGCCAAATTTAATTCTACAGATGATGATTATTCTGGAGTGGTTTTCCGATATACCAATTCGGATAACTACTATAAATTTGTTTTATCAAGTCAGAGATCATTAATACAATTACAAAAAAGGGTTAATGGCACAATGACAATATTGGACAGTTATACAGCAACAGAATGGCCATTTGTAGGATTTACAGTAACAATCGCTGCTTATAATAATGATATTAAAGTCTATCTAAACGATGAACTCTATTTAGAAGCTCTAGATAACGAATTTGCAAGCGGTTCATTTGGCTTAATGAGCTGTTATAACAACGGAAATTTTTTCGACTGGATTAAAATTTATGATAGTTTCCAACTTCCGGAAGTTGATGATAGAATTTCTATAAGTCGTGGTCCTTATATCCAAAATCTTACAGATTCATCAGTTGCAATACTTTGGGGAACAAACAAAAACTCACTCGGTTTATTGGAAATAGGACTTGATAGTACATCCTACCAATCAATAGATGAAAACATTTCAACAAGTAACCACCAAATAAGTACCTCTCAATTATTGGAAGAAACAAAATATTATTATCGGGTGAAATCAGGTGATACTTATAGCAAATGGGAATCATTCACTACGTTTGCAAAAAATCCAGATTCTTTTAGCTTTATAGTTTATGGGGATACTCGAACTAATTTTCTAAGACACAATGAAGTAGCTAGTAATTTTGCAGATCACGAATTTGATTTTATTGTTCATACTGGAGATCCTGTTCAAAGAGGACTACGTAATGATTGGAATGTGGAATTTTTTAATCCAATAAAAAGATACATTAAAGAGAAACCATTATATGTAGCAATTGGAAATCACGAATTGAATGCTCAGAATTTCTATGATTACTTCGAGTTCCCAAATTCGGAGCATGAAAATTATTATTCATTTACACTGGGCAATACCTTTTTTGTTTTTATCGATAACAATAGAGCTAGGTATATTGACGATATACGTTTCCCAAGTATCAAGCCTGATTCTCCGCAATATATTTGGATAGAAGAACAACTAAGTTCTACCGAAGCAACTGAAGCTGACTGGATTTTTGTTTTTAGTCATATCCCTATTTTTTATGGCGGAGATTTCAATACATATCCAGATTGTAAGGATTATTTACTTCCACTATTTGAAAAATATAGTGTCGACTTTAGTTTTGTTGGGCATGTCCACGGATATGAAAGAGGATTCAGAAATAATATTAATTATGTTCTAACTGGCGGCGGCGGTGGTACTGGACCAGTAAAAGATGATGGATACATTGACCCAGGTTATCCACAAACAGAGTACCCATTCCGAGAAATATATAATTATTGTAAAATGGAAGTAAATGGAGACGAGGCTACTCTTTCTGCATACGATATTTTCGGAGAAGAAATAGATAGTAAAGTAATTACAGCTACCTCAGTTAAAAATAACAAAGATGAAAATACTATTCTGAGGACGGAACTCTTCAACGCATATCCGAATCCATTTAATCCAACAACTGAGATATCTTATGCAATATCAAGGTCGAGCGATGTAACTCTTAAAGTTTATAATGTTCTTGGACAGAGCGTTTCGACACTAGTAAATCAAGAGCAACCTCAAGGAAGTTACAAGATAAAATTTAATGCATCAAATATCCCTAGCGGTGTTTATTATTATCGAATTGAAGCAGGCTCATTTGTACAAACTAAAAAAATATTGCTGATCAAATAGTGTTATAATAATGGATTTAATTACCAGCAACTTGAGTAATTATTTAATCTCAATTTTATTTCACTAAAGTCATTTTATTTACTTGTACAAAATTATTAGCTTTTAATTTATAGTAATATATACCACTACTTAGGTTTGAAGCGTCAAAATTTCTAGTATAGCGTCCTGCACTTAATTTTCTATTTTCCAATTCCGTAACGAGTTCACCAAGATTATTATATACTCTTAGTGTAACAATACTTGTTTCTTTCAGATCGAATTGAATTGTTGTTGTAGGATTAAATGGGTTCGGGTAGTTGCTATACAATTTATACTCATTTACTACAATAGTTCCATCTTTATTAACACTATTAGGATCGGTTATTTCAAAATTCTTCTCAGGTGACCATGCCGACCATTGCAAGTTTTTATCTCTATATCTTACTCTTGCCCAAACTTTACCAACTACACTTGTATTTGAAACTACATATTCGGTAAGATCAATTCCGGCATTAAGATCTACGGGAATATAATTTGGAGCTTGTGGAGTTCCATAAATATCTTCAAAATCTCTTGCAACATCCAAAATTGGTGAATCGTAGTTTCCTTCTGTGGTAGTAATTTGAAATTGCGAACTCATGATCTCATAAGTTCCAGAATAACTAGCTCCAAGACGGAATGGAGGTTCTACTTCTTCCTTTTCAGGAAATGTTAAGGTAGGAGTAACCGGTGGTGTTTCATCAGCTTTATTACGGAAAAATCTATCGATCACATCATTATCTAATGGATTTTGAGGATGACCCAGACTGTAAGTAACACACTCATAAGATTTTTTTGCAATATCAATATCAATTATTGAATAGCAATAATGATCAAATGTTTTTTGGATTTCAGGATAGTTTTCTTGATTATCATACATATCCCAACGATCTAATGCACTTCCAGCTCCACCGTTCAGCATTAATCGGAATCCGCCATTTAGGGCAGTTCCTCTTTCATAATTGTGAGAGTGACCGTAAGTCAACATATCAACTTTTGAATACTTTGTCAGAGTAGGTATTACTCTATTTTGTACGTAATCTGTGTTTCCGTCCGGCCATAATTCACTACGTCCTGGATGATGAAGGAATGCGAAAACCCATTCAATTGTATCATCACTCTGAGCCGTTGATAATACTTGATCTAGCCAATTAATTTGGGTATCGTTGCGTAATTGCCAGTTACTATTTAACCCAATAAACAATACTCTTCCAATTCTATATGAATAGTAAACTTCTCCTTCCGTACCAGCAAAATCTTCATACTTCATAAATTTATAATAATGAGAAGCTTCATGTTCATGATTACCTATACTTACCATAAAAGGGACTGAAGGTGACATGGAATATATTGGATTAAAATATTCTGGAAGATATTCCGATAAATTATTTCCGTTTGTTACAATATCACCTACATCAAAAACAAGGTTAAGACCCTCTTCAATATTCTCACCATAAAGTGATATTGCCTTACTTTTCAAGGAGTCATTGACTTCTTCAAACATGGCGGGAACTGTTCTATTATCACCGTAAACAGCAAAACGAATATGTTCTGTGGAATCATTATCAACCGGCTGGGTTCTGAATTTATAAATCTCTGATTCTGTACTATCTGTTTTTACCTGATAATAATAAGTAGTACTTGGTTCCAAATCTTCAAGCTTAGCTGCATACCAATTAAGAACAGCATCACCACCATCAATGGGAACTGTTTCAGGGATTACTTGATTTCCTAAACTAGGTGTAAGTCCGTATTCCGCAGAAGGATTATCTCCGATGTATGTCCAGCAAACGTACACTGATGTTGGAGTTGGTGATTGTAAGTAGGGAGCATCAGATTCTGTTTTAATTACTACGATGTCGTGCTCGTATCCACCAAGTTCACTCATCTCTGCATCTGATAAATCTCTTGAGAATATTTTGATATCTGCAATATCAAAACTATTATCTTCTTCATTTTCGTCTGCAAAAAATAATACTCGTGTGTCTAACGAAAATCTACCATCAACAGCACCAAAGTTACCAGAATGCATTTTTATACCATCAATGTAATAATCATGCCGTACACCATTGTAAACGCTAATCGCAATTCTATACCACTCATCAGGTTTTAATTTATCTGGTGTATAACCAGTTTGACCAATACCAATACCTCCACCTGTGTTAATAAACCAATCACCATCACCAGTGTTTGCTGGCTCTGTTTGATATAAAGCATAATATCTCCCAATAGACGGAATTTTTACATCCATCACAATTGTATAGCTATTTACAAAACTTCCGCCGCCGTTCGGAGAGATACCATGTGGTGCATGGTAATAACTTCCTACACCAATTCTAACTGCTCCGGATGTATCACTCGGACCTTCTACTGCAGCGTGACTACCATTTAATATAAGGGCATTACCCACAACTGCTTCAGTTAAATTGCTAGGATTATTAAATGTCCAATGACCAACGAGATCACTCGGGAATTGTTGTGTAGAATTATTTTGAGCGAATACGCTTGCTGATGCAAGAATTAAAATTATTAAATGAGACAGCAATGTTTGTAACAATTTATTCATTTTGATTAGTTCCTTTTTAAAGTATTGATAAAACAATTCGACTTTACATTCTCAATAATCGTTGAGAATATCCAAATATTTATTCCAATGCAAATATAATCAAACAATATTTGCTATTATAAAGCTTTTAATCTAAACAAAATTAAATACATTATTATTTCAACAAAGTCATTTTGTTTACTTGTACAAAATTATTGGCTTTTAATTTATAATAATATACGCCGCTACTTATCCGTCGGTTGACGGATGAAGCATCGAAATTTCTGGTATAGCGACCTGCACTTAACTTGCTATTTTCTAATTCAGCTACCAATTCTCCCAGACTATTATACACACTTAGGTTTACAATACTTTCTTCCGGCAAATCGAATTGAATTGTTGTTGTAGGATTAAACGGATTTGGATAGTTAGAATATAATTTGTAATCGCTAATTTCTAAATTTCCATTTGTTTCAACACCACTAGGATCATTTACAACAAAACTCTTTTCATCTGACCATTCTGACCACTGCAGATTTTTATCTCTGTACCTTGCTCTTAACCAGTACTGAGTATCTGGCGAGAGCATATCTTGAGTAATTATATATTTTGTCAGATCAATATCAAAATTAAGATCAATAGGATCAAATGATGAAGTAACTCCGTAAATATCTTCAAAATCTCTTTTAACATCTAGTATAGGGGAATCGTAGTTTCCTTCAGTGGATGTAATTTGAAATTGGGAACTCATGATTTCATAAATTCCTTTAAAATTAGAACCTTGGATAATAAAAGGAGGATCTAAATGAGCATTATTCACTGGTGCAATTAAATTAACTTTGTCAGGTGGTGTTTGATTAGCTTTATTTCTAATAAAATGATCTATAGCTACATTACCCATTTGTTTATCAGGGTTACCTAAACTATATGTTGTAACTTCACTAGTTTTATTCGCTATATCAATATCAATAATTGCATAGCAATGATGATCAAATGCTTTTTGTATTTCCGAATAATTTTCTTGATTATCATAAAGTCCCCAACGGTCCAACCCACCTCCTGCACCACCAATACACAAAAGTCGAAAATCACCATCTTTTGCAGTACCTCTTTCATTATTGTGAGAGTGCCCATAGGTTAACATATCTACTTTAGAATATTTTGCAAGAGTAGGTATTATCCTACTTTGTACATAATCCGTATTTCCATCAGGCCATAGTTCACTATGCCCGGGATGATGGTTAAATGCATATATCCATTCAATAGAATTATCATTTTGAGCTGAAGTGAGTACTTGATTTAGCCAATTAATTTGAGTTTCATTTCTGTAGTCTGTGTTACTATTCATTGATATAACTAAGACACGTCCAATTCGAAATGAGTAATACCTTTCACCCTGTGGTCCTCCAAAATCTTCATGCTTCATATACTTATAAAAGTTGCTTGATTCTCTCTCATGATTACCAATACTAACCATGAATGGAACATTCGGTGAAATCTTTCCTATAGGGTTAAAATATTCAATTTGATATTGAGATAATATATCACCGTTGGTTACAATATCTCCAGAGTTAAAAACAAGATTAATATTATTTTCAATATTGCCACTATATAAAGAGTTCACTTTACTTAATAGAGAGTCATTAATTTCTTTAAATTTTAGATGATATGTTTGGTTATCGCTATAGACTGCAAAGCGAATATGTTCGGTAGAATCAGTATCAACAGGTTGAGTTCTAAATCTAAAAATATTTGATTCAGCACTATCTGTTTTTACTTTATAATAATAACCCGTACTTGGAGTTAAATCTTCTATCTTAGCAATATACCATTTAATACTCGGGTCATAAAAATATTCTTTGTTTGCATCTACTGACTCTCCAAGAGCTTCAGTTAATCCATATTCTACAACTGGGGCTGAACTTCCTATTGAACTCCAGCAAACATAGATAGAGGATGAAGTTGGTGATTGCAAATATGGATAAATTTCATTTTGTGGATCTTCGTGTGGATATCTGCCCAATGATTCGATTTCACTATCGGATAAATCGCGAGAATATATTTCGATGTTGGCTACTGCAAGTATATTATCCTCTCCATTTTGATCAGCAAAAAATAAAACTTTTGGACCTAATGCAAATCTTCCATCAATACTGCCGGGTGTTCCGGATAACACTTTTTCACCATCGATATAATAATCATATCTATCTCCGTTACTAACACTTATAGCCACTCTGTACCATTCCTCTTTAACAAATACTTGCGATGTATAGTAACCAACATCCCCAACTCCCATATGTCCATCGCCATTAATAAACCAATCAGCATCATTTTCATTTGCAGAATTTGTTTGATAAAATGCATACCATATTTGTTGCTGCGGAATTTTTATATCCATTACAATCGAATACTTATTAACTTCGCTCCCACCACCATTGGGAGATATTCCATGAGTAGCTGTGTAATAACTTCCGACTCCAATTTCAGATGCTCCAAAAGGGCCTACAACTGCAGTATGTGAGCCTGTTAATTCTAATGATTGCCCTACCGTTGCTTTTGTTAAATCATTTGGGTCGCTAAAACTCCAATGCCCAACCAAATCATCTATTAATACTTTTTCTAAATTATCCTGAGAAAATACAACTCCAGTAAAAATCAAAAGTGTAAACATAAATTTCATATTCAAAAAAGCTCCTGTTAAATAAAATTTTGCTATTATTCTAAAACTTTTTTTATCCTATAAACATTAATTCTCTTGTACTATTTTGACAATTGTCTTTTTATTTCGATAAGCACTAATTCTAACAGTGCTAATTGAGAAATACGAGACTGACATGAATAACTTCCTAAAAGATTATTAGGTACGCTGGTGAGCAATGTATACTTAGAAAAATTAGTAATAGGAGATGGTGAAAAATTAGTTAACGCAATTGTAATTGACCCATACTCTTGAGCAGTTTTAATAGCGGAAACAATCTCATCTGTTTCTCCGGAATGAGAAATACCTATTACAACATCAGTAGGAGTAAGTGTGGGAATCATATTTTGAAAAACTGAACGATCATTTAAATAATTACTATAAATACCAAGCCCCCCCAATGAATCATTAAGAATATAAGCAACTCCCGCCGATCCGCCAATACCAATTATAACAATTCTATTTGCTTTAATAATTTGCTGGGCTATTAGTTTTAAATCATCAAAATCTATATTTTTTACAGTAGAAGAAGTCTGTTGATGAAGATTGTGTAGAAAAGTATCTTTTATTTTCTCAGGTTTACTTGTTTTACCAATTTCTTTCAACACACTTTTCCCACTATGGAGTAACTCAGGAACAAGAGCGGTCTTGAATTCAGTAAAGGTTTTGTATCCAAGTGAATGGCAAAATCTTATAACTGTAGCATCACTTGTTTCACATTTGTTTGCAAGTCCTTGAGTAGTGAGAAGAACAGCTTCATCTAAATGCTTTTGCACAAATTCAGCAACTCGTTTCTCAGATTTTCGTAAATCATTAAAACGTTTATTAATTAAATATAGTGGACTTTTCATTTTAATTATCCCAATTAAATTATAGAGTACATACTTTCATAAAGTAAAGTATTATTACTAAAAGTCAAAACAATAACAGAATTTAAGTAGTAAAAGTAATATGAAAATTAAGATACAAAATTAATTTTTTCCCACACTATTCCATAGTGACGTCATTAAACCTGCACAAAGCAGTGATAATGCAATAAGCACATAAAAAACACCGTTCCACCCAGCGATTGATTGTGCAAATCCGACAACAGTAGTCATAACAGCCGGACCCAAAGAACCCATACCATTAACAAATCCTGCAGCGGTACCTGCGCCCTTATTAGAGCCGTAATCCATAACAGCTACAGCTGATATTACAAAATCAGGTCCCATTGTAAAGAACCCTACAAACCCCATTGCAACTGGAATTAAGGATACAGGGGCTTGCCAGAAGAAAATAAGAGATAATGTTAAACCTAATAGCATCATAACACTAATTGGAGCACGCCTTGATTTAAAAACCACATCTGAAAGATAGCTTGCTGAAAAAGTTCCGGCAATTCCTACAAGAGCAAAAAGAACTGTAATATAACCGGCATTTTCTGTTGAAAATCCTCTCTCAGTTGCTAAGTACGTTGTAATAAGAAACATAAATGTATATCGAATAAATTTTACACCAAAATAAGTAGTTCCTAATATCCAAATTGGTCCTTGGCGTAATACTTCTTTTGCATTGTGAAACATGTTCACTTTCTGTTCTACATTTGCTTCAATTTTTTGATTATGGTATTCTGCAATTGAGGGTAATCCAACATCTTTTGGTTTGTTTCTAAAAAGTATGAAAACAATAACTGAAATAATTGTAAGTGCAATTGATGCAACCCAAAATATCCAACGCCAGTTTGCAAATGCTACTTCAGTTCCATCTGCTCTAATAACAGTTTCAACAGTAACATGGCCTATTACATAAGATGCCAAAGCAGTTGCAACTACATCACCTACTGTATAATTAGTACCCCAAACACTCATTACTTTACCACGTTCTCGTACAGAGAACCAATTTGACATTCCTTTAATAACAGATGGCCAGCCGGTAGATTGTGCATATCCGTTTATTGTCCACAGCAAAAACAAAACTATAATAGAGGAAGAGAATCCAAAAACTGCATTCATTAAAATTGTTGTGAATAAACCAATAGCCAGCATTACACGTGAACCTAGTTTATCACCTAAAATACCATTAGTAAATTGTCCTATTGCATACGCCCAAAAATAACCACTCATAATAAATGTGATAGTATTAAATTCCCATCCGAATTCTTTCATCATTTCGGGTGGTGCAATTGAGATTGTTTTCCGTCCAAGATAGAAACCGGCATAGGCTAGCCAAGTTCCAAACCATGCGGCAATTCTCCATAGTTTGTACTTACGGTCGAGTGCAGAATTTTCTCCTTCTCTTATAACTGTTTTGTCTATCAATTTATCTCCATTAAAAAAATTTTAAGATATCTATACTTTTTTCTAAAACAAATGATGGTTGGTAAGGGGATGTTTCCAATTCATAAGCTTTTGTTTTTCCACTTAAAACCAGAAAGGTTAATATGTCGTTTTCTTGTCCCATACGTATATCAGTATTTAAACGGTCACCAATAATTGCAACTTTGTCTTTAGTCACACCAAGACGACGCAAGAAAGAATTTACAGTTTCGATATTAGGTTTACCAATAAATTTCGGTTTAATTTTTGTCGAAGCAGTAATTGCAGCTGCTAATGCTCCAACATCCGGGCGGTGATCATTCGGGGCAATCATCCAATTGTTATCTTCGTGTGTAGCAATAAATGGAACGCCATTGCGGACAAGGCGTGAAGCTTTATCTAATTTATCGAATGTGAAAGTTAAATCGTAAGCTAATACAACATAATTTGGTTTAACAGCATCAATATTAAATCCGGCATCACGGTAGTCTTGTTCAACTTTTGGTGTTGCCAATAAATAAATATCTTTAGAATCTTTAAGTGACTTAAGATATTCAATTGTGGATTCAGATGAACTTAAAATTTGTTCCGGTTTTGCAGTAATACCAAGCTCTGATAATTTTGCAATATGCTCGTTACACGATTTTGAAGAGTTATTACTTAAAAATAAATAACGAATACCCCTTTGATCTAAACCATTGAGAAAATCTATTGTCCAAGGAAAAGATTTATATTCTAAGTATAAAGTTCCGTCTTGGTCTAATACGAAAGCTTCAATACTTTTTAATTTTTCACGAATCTGTTTTTCATTTAATTGATTCATTTACAAAAACATCCTATCAAATATTTAAAAATAACTAGCATATTTACTCAAGTGTAATAGTAATCGGTGATATACCTTTAATTCTGTTCTGCCATTCACCACTCAATTCCTGTGAAAAATTTGGTATAATCAGTTTAAAAGTTTTACTATACAATAATTCTTCGCCTTGTTTTATTTTCAAAGTTTTATTTTTCATAAAATCTGTTACTCTGAATAAAAATCTGTTCAATGGTAAATTATAGGAATTTAATTCAATAGCATTGGGAGTGATCCACTTAATTGGTTCGTCAACATTTATTTTAATGCGATTCTGAAACCAGTCATTTTTTTCTAAATATTTACTGATCGATTTTGCGACATGCCGTCCTTCCAATGCTGCAATATCACTTGGCTCGGCACCTCTAAGTAAATTTCCGGCAGCAAAAACACCCTCATTTGATGTCCTTAATTGCCCATCAACTAAAGGACCATTTGTTTTTTCGTTGATCTCAATTGTTCCTAAACGCGCCATTTCATGATCTGGAATCCAATCACCGGTTAATATAACAGTATCGCAATCTATTTGCTTTTTGTTACCGGTTTTATCATTTGTAAGTTCAATTCCTTCTACTTTATCTTTTCCATAAATATTACTAATCTTGCAATTTTTCTCTAATGGAACCTTATTAAACCAATTTGAACTCCACCATTTAAAAGGCAAATAGGGAATAGTGATTTGATGCTTTTCAAATTCTGTTGTCATAAGAATAGGCTTACAACCAGCTTTTCTAAGTGTATGTATTGCAGAATAGCTAACTAACTCGGCACCAATAATAACAGCTTTTTTGCCAACTAATTTTTTGTACTCAAAAACAAAATCTTGAAGTGCCCCAGTATTATAAATACCTTGTGGACGTGAACCTGGGATTAAGCGTGCTGTACGAGGACGTTCGCGACAACCGGTTGTTAGTAAAACTGCTTTTGCGGTAATTGTTCCTAAACCTGATGGGGTAGTTATATTCAATTTATTGTTACTATCCCATCCCGTAACAGTAGTTTCAACTAATAATTGTATTGTTGAATTTTTTATCTTTTTAATATAATAATTAGCATAAGAAGGACCACTATAAGCACGATGAATATCCCGCATTCCAAATCCGATATGGTCTGTAAGGTGTGGTAAACCGCCTGCCTCTTTATCACGATCAACTATTGTAATTTTACCAACATTAAGCTTTAATAATTCTAGAGCTGCAGCCATACCGGCAGGACCTGCTCCAACAATTAAAACATCTGTTTCAAAATTATTCATTTGAAGTCTCCACATTTTTATTCTTTGTTTCAGACTCAAAAATTTCATTTACATCAGCCGAGCAGTAGAATCCTTGACATCGTCCTTGCATACTACGAGTTCGGCGGCGAAGTCCTTCTAGTGTTTTAGCCGGAACAGGAGAATGCAACGCATCTTTTATTTCTCCTAAAGTTACACGTTCGCAATGACACACAACTCTGCCATAATCTTCATTTTCTTTAATGAGTTCTTCCGTTTCGTAAGGACGATGCTCTTTTTGACCAATATTGGGCATTTTTACAGATTTTAGAGATGTTTTCTTTTCCGGAGTTATCCCAGCTTCATTTAGTAGTTCTAAGATATATTCGGCTATCCCAAGTGAAGATGAAAGTCCTGTGGATCTAATTCCACCCACACATATATATCGTTTATCGGGATGCGAATAAATTTGGTAATCGCTATGTTCAGTTGCTGCACGTAAACCGGCATACGTAGAAGTGACTTCTTCGTCAAGTAATTTAGAAATAATTCCTTCACCTTTTTTCCATAAAAACTCAAGTCCTTCAGTGCTTGTATTTGTTGCTTCTTTATCATCTAGATCTTCTGCAGTTGGTCCAAGCATTATATTACCAAAAACTGTTGGACTAACAAGTACACCTTTTGTAATTGAGGTAGGAACAGGAAGCAAAACGTGATTTACTAGGTTACGAGCCAGTTTATCAAAAACAATAAGTTCACCGCGTCTTGGAGTAACCTTAAAACGTTCAAATCCTAAGAGACGATCGATCACATCCGAATTGAGTCCAGCTGCGTTAATTACATATTTACTTTTAACTGTACCACCGGAACCGGATAGTGTGTAAACATCATTTTCTTCAATTATATCAGTGACAGGAAAGTTCAATAAAAGTTTTACATCATTCAGAACTGCTTGTGTTGCGAAAGATAACGGAATAGAAAATGGACATATGATAAATTCTCCAGGAACCATTAATCCGCCAAGTGCACCGGAGTTAACTTCAGGTTCCAGTTTATATACTTCTTCTACAGTAAGCATATGAACATCTGCTACTCCGTTGTTGTGTGCTTTTTCTAAAATACCAGTTAAGGAGTTTAATTGATCTTCATTCCAAGCAATTAGAACTGCCCCACTTTTTTCGTGTGGGATACCAAATTGTGGAACATAATCGAGCAATAGCTTATATCCGCGTGATAAAAGTCTCTGTTCAAGACTACCGGTTTTGGCATCAAATCCTGTATGCCAAATTGCAGTATTTGCTTTACTGGTACCAGCACCAATATCTGATTTAGCTTCTAAAAGGACCGATTCAAGACTAAATTTTGATAATTCTTGAGCAATAGCAGTGCCAACCACTCCAGCTCCGACTACAGCCACATCATAAATCTTGTTTTCATTTTCCATTTTTTTATCGCTTCCTCAAAGAATAAATAATGAAATGTTTAGAACAATTTATTACTCAGTGATATAAACTTAAAAAAATAATGTAGCTATTGCAACATATTAAATAAAGTTATGTATATTATGCTACAAGCATTATATCAGTTGATAAATAATTATATATTAACATTAGGAGAATTCAAAATGAGAATTCTAACAACAATAATATTTGTCGCTATATTTTCCAGATGCGAATTAGCTCAAAAAATTACTGTGTTACAACCTCCAGCAGCTAACAGGTATTGCCAAATAAATGAAGATGGTGAATCAGTTATACCAAACGGGCGTGTGGTCACACCAATTGGTGAAGTTACCCGAATTACACATGATCCTTTCGGTTTGGCTTTATCACCTGACGGTTCAATTGCTCTCGCGGTACATGATAACGTGCTCTCTTATTTTAAAGTTACAGATTCAAAAACAGCTATCCGGCTCCCTAGTTATGATGGGTCATATCCAGATCCTTTTGATAAAAAAGGATCATATATGGGTGCTGTAATATTAAAGGATAATTCTGCTGTTTATCTAAGTGGTGGTGATAGCGGGGATATCATTTACTTTGATCTAAAATCTTTTAAAAGCAAGGAACGATATTCAATAAATGGAAAAATTAATGGAAAAGAATATGAAGATAGTTTTGTTGGTGATATAGTACTTTCAGCAGATGAAAGCAAACTGTATATATTAGATCAATTTAATTTTCGCCTGGTTGTAATGAACAGTAAGAAAGGTAAGATTATCAACAGTATATCTGTCGGACGTTTTCCATTAGGACTTGATATTTCTCCTGATGGTAAAACAGCTTATGTTGCTAATACTGGTATTTATGATTATCCTTTTGCCCCTGGATTGAATGAAAATAACAGCGAAGAAGCTGGATTAGATTTCCCACCATATGGAATTCCATCAAAAGAAGCAGAGGAAGGTGTTGAAATAGATGGCAGATTTATACCAGGTCTGGGAAGTCCACATGTACCCGAAGCTGTTTCTGTCTGGAGTATTAATCTTGAAACTTCTGGAGTTTTTGCAAAGGTAAAAACCGGCTACAGGATGGGTGAATTAGTTGAAGGACTGGAAGTTGAAGGAGGAGCAAGTCCAAATTCAATTGCGGCTGGGAAGAAAAAGGTTTTTGTAACTAATGCAACTAATGATAATATTTCAGTATTAGACCCAAAGACCGGGAAAATTACAGGTACGATTAAATTGAATATCTCACAAAAGATCGATTCATTCAGGGGTCTGATTCCTTTTGGAATTTCATTAAATAATGATGAAAGTAGATTATACGTTGCTTTAAGCGGATTGAATGCTGTTGCCGTTGTTGATGCAAAAAAAGAAATGGTTTTAGGATATCTTCCAACAAGCTGGTTTCCAACAAAACTTAAAGTATCTCCGGATAATGAAACCTTGTATGTAGTAACAGCAAGAGGATATGGTGCCGGACCAAATGGTGGTGACGGGTTTGTTGCTCCACCACAAGGAACTTTTGTTGGCAACATTATGCTTGGTTCATTTGAAAAAATAGATTTGACAAGTATTGATTTGGAAGAAGCAACTCAACAGGTAATAAAAAATACTTTTCGTGAAGTTGAAATAGTTGATGATGGAAAAAATCCTTTACCGCCTGCAAGTGGTTTAAGAAAGAGCCCGATAAAACATATTGTATATATCACAAAAGAGAATCGCACATATGATGAAATTTATGGTGAACTGAAAAATGCAAAAGGTGATCCTACATTAGCGAAATATGGATTAAATGCAACAGTATCGAAGAAAGATAAATCAATAACATTACGCAACATCAATTTGGTGCCTAATCATCAAAAGCTTGCTCGTGAGTTTGCAATAAGTGATAATTTCTATTGTGACTCGGATGCTTCGGTTCACGGACATAGATGGATGGTTGGAACATATCCTAATGAGTGGGTTGAGTTGAATAGTGCAATGAAAATTTCGCAGAAAATACCAAGTGCTGCACTCGGTAGAAAATATGTCGCCGGTGCATCTGGTGCGGTTTATCCTGAAGATTACAATGAAGCCGGAGGAATGTGGGAACATCTTTCCCGTAATGGAATAGACTTTTTTAATTTTGGTTTGGGTTTTGAATTTACAGCTGCCTTAGAGGAACAATGGCATCAGTATACCGGTGTAAAAATGTTAGTAATGTTTCCTTTACCATTACCGCTTTATGAGAGAACTTCACGAAAATATGCAACATACAACACAAGTATTCCTGACCAGTTTAGAATAGATATGTTTGAGGAAGAATTGGAGGAAAAGTGGTTATCTGGTAAGGAGGAGTTTCCCTCTATTATCACTATGATGATTCCTAATGATCACATGGCTGGAGAAAGAACGGAAGATGGATATCCATTTCGTCAATCATATTTAGTTGATAATGACCTAGCGCTTGGTAGAGTAATTCATAAATTAAGTAATACAAAATGGTGGAAAAATATGCTGATTATCATAATTGAAGATGATGCACAAGATGGTGTAGATCATATTGATGCGCATCGTTCAATATTGATGATGGTTAGCCCGTGGGTTAAGAGAAATTATGTTTCAAAATCACACGCAAATTTTGGTGCTGTTCTAAAAACGATTTATCAAATACTGGATATTCCTCCGTTGAACCAATTTGATGCTACTGCAACGTTACTTCAAGACTTCTTTACAGATCAACCTGATTACACACCCTACCAGATGGAAATGATTGATACACGGGTCTTCGATCCACAAAAAGCACTCGATCCGTATGATGCTGAATTCAGGTGGGAATCTCTAGGTGAGTCTCCTATGATTGATAATGAAGAGGATTTTAAAGAAAGTCATATAAAGAATTAGAAAAGAATATTGACATTAAAATATAAAAACATTATTTTTTTGTAGTAAATGATACGGCAATCATCAAACAAGGTAGTGTAACCAACACAATGGTTGGCCTAACTGAAAAATACCATATTTTGTTACCATATTTTAGTACTAGTTTTAATCTAAAAAGTTTGGTTATATTCCTTTGACATTTTTTTTATAAATCAATAAAAGTTCTTACATAAGTAATGAGGAAGTTTTGGATATTAAAACATTTAGTAAATTACTTTTTGTTTTGTCATTGTTAACTAGTAGTTTTCTTTTTAGTGGAACTACTGGAAAAATAGTTGGAAAAGTAGTTGATGCTGAAACAGGTGAAGCTCTTATAGGTGCAAATGTTCTGATACTTGGTACCAATTTAGGTGCGGCTACAGATATTGACGGATTCTATCAGATTATTAATGTTTATCCCGGATCATACGATCTAAGATTTTCAGTAATGGGATATAACTCCTTAACAATCAGTGATGTTAAGGTTAGAGTTGATTTAACAACATCAATAGATGCTCAATTAAACATTGGTGAAATTAAAGTTGATGACGTGGTTATTGTTGCTGAACGCCCCCTTGTTGAGTTTGACCGCACAAGCACTGCCTCCTATATAGATGCTGAACAAATCGGTGAACTTCCTGTTCAAAATGTATCCGAAATTATACAGATCCAAGCTGGAGTTGTAACCGGCTCAGGAGGGGCTTTGCATTTTAGGGGCGGTCGTGAACGAGAAGTGTCATATATTATAGATGGTGTTCCTGTCTCTAATCCATTTTCACAATCCGGCGGAAGTAATGTTAGAGTTGAAAATTCAATGATCAGTGAATTGCAGGTAATCAGTGGAACTTTTAACGCTGAATATGGATCAGCACAATCTGGAATTGTTAATATTGTAACAAAAAGACCATCAGATGAGTTTTCAGCACAAGTTCAATTTTTTGCTGGTGATTATTATACTAACAAAACTGATATATTTATTGGGGGAGATGAATTCAACCCTCTTAATCAAAAAGATTTACAAATTACTTTATCAGGTCCAATTTTTACAGAGAAACTAGGATTTTTTGTAACGGGAAGAGCCAATACCGATGATGGTTATTTGAACGCCGAACAACGTTATAATGAAATGGATGGTTGGAAGATAAATGCCTATCGTCATTGGTTTACTCAAAAGTATTCTTCTCAAAGTTCTGGTTTTGGAAGAATTCCAATACCGGATTCATTAAGAACCGGGGATTATGCAACCGTTCCAATGGCTCCAAGCAAAGCATACTCCTTTACAGGAAAGTTAGCATTTTATCCTCTCTCTTCAATGGCTTTTATTTATCAAATTTTTGGTTCTGCAGGTGAATCACAATCATATAGTAGAACATGGACTTATGCTCCAGACGGAAGAAATACAAATTATCGTAATTCAATGAGTCATTTCTTAAGTTTTCGTCATAATCCCACTGATAATTTATTTTATAATATTCGTTTTTCTTATCAGTATAATCTCTCTGAAAGCTACTTATACGAAGATCCAATAATTGCCGATTATTATGGAGCTACAGGATATATGCCAATAGGAGCTACTGATGATCAAACTGGATTTGTTCAAGGAGATAATAATTGGGGTAGAGGGAAAACCAAAAGGGAACAATTATTAGTTAATGGTGATTTTAATTGGCAATTAGGGAAACATAATTTTATCAAATTTGGATTTGAAGGTCGTAAGTACAATATTCACTATAAAAATCAGCCCATAATTCGAACAGATAGTTGGAATAGTAATCAATACACAAGTGCTATAAGTGGTAAAGGTCTTGACTTTGATGAGTATTGGATTTTGATGGATGACTATTGGAGAAATTGGAATGAACAATTTGATACAACAAAACTAAGATTAACCGATAGATCAGATGGTAGTTTTGTTGATTACGTAAGAGAACCAATGGAGTTTTCAGCATATATACAGGATAAAGTTGAAATTGGTGAAATTATAATAAATGCAGGGTTACGCTTTGAACTCTATAATCCAAATACAGATGTAGTAATAAATAAAAGAGCTTTGTCTGATAAAATAGGTGATGCTAGTAATTTAACGCCAGCATCTATTAAAACCCAATTTCTACCAAGATTTGGATTGTCATTCCCTATCTCTGATGCCGGTGCTTTTCACTTTTCCTACGGACATTTCTATCAACCGGTAAGTTTTGAAATGCTTTTCAGGTACCCTATTGATGAACACATGACTTCACTTTTATTGGATGGAGCTAGAGTCGGTAATCCTGACTTAAAAGCAGAAAAAACAATTTCGTACGAGGTTGGATTACAACAACAAGTTTCGGCGGATTATGCCGTAGATGTCACCCTTTATTATAAAGATCTGAAAGATCAAGTAGGTCTTGAATTAGCCAAAACAACTGATGCTGTATCTTATGAAAGATATATAAATAGAGATTATGGGAACGTAAAAGGTTTCACTATTGCCATGGAAAAATTAAGCACTGGACTAATCTCCGGTACTCTTGATTATACTTTTCAATATGCGCAAGGAAGTGCATCTGATCCTAATTTCTTACAACTTATTCAAGTGGCAAGTCGTATGAGCGAAGAACCAATCCAGTTTCCGGAAAGACAAATATTACCTCTCGATTGGGATCAAAGACACACAGTAAATCTTGTACTTAATATTAGAGAACCAAATGATTGGTCAATAAGTTTTTTGGGTAGATATGGCAGCGGTTTGCCATATTCTCCATCCAGTGTTGAAGAATTACAATTACCTGATCGTGAATTTAAGAATAGCGATAGAAAACCAACTACATATACTTTGGATTTCAAGGCACAAAAGAGTTTCCAAACTGGCGGGATAATGTGGAATGTTTTTCTTCAGGTGGATAATTTGTTCGATCATCTTAATGAAAATTCTGTTTATTCTACTACAGGTAGAGCTGCTAATAATGCCCGTTTACCTTATGATGAAGAAATTGAAAGACAAAATCTTGAAGAGGGTGGTCAATTTACAATGCAGGAATGGGATAACCGCCCGAGTTGGTATTCTAGACCAAGAAGAATCCGACTTGGTGTTGCAGTAAAATTATAAAATGTAATTTATTGAATGGAGCTAATTTTGTATAGGAAGACAATTTTTTTAACTATCATATTATTATTTAGTTGGGTGGTAAAAATAACCCCCGAAGAAGATAGAATTAAAAAGAAATATAGAGGAACTAATATTTCTGAAAACTCTAGAACTTCCATTAGTTTATTAAAGAATATGGATGAAGATAATTTTGGCTGGCAAAAGTATGTTCGTCTTTCAAAACATGATGGGAACCTAGTAGAATCAGGATGGGTTAACCAAGGACAATTAGCCGATGGTTATATTTCCGGTGCAAGTTGGCCGATGATTTGGCCTAAAGGGAGTGGTGTTGAATATGGTTATGTCTTTAACTTTTTTGTTGCTGGAGAAGTTACAGACATTCATAATAATATAATTCATATCTGTTCAGATCGATTTCACCGCGGTGATATTGAACAATCTCCCGATAAAAGCCATTGGTATGATTTTAAGCCATTACCTAAATACTTCAACAATCATCATCTTGGAATTCCTGAGTGGGATATTGGGGGAATAAATGAAGATGTTGGGCTTGATGGTATTCCGAATACAAATGATATGGGTGAGGGTGACGGAGAATTACAACTTGCTGAAGATTTTAATAGAAACGGAGTTCTTGATATTAGCCTGATAAACGTAAGTGAGTGGGCTGCAATGAGTCATTTGAAAGAAACATGGCCTGAATGGTGGCCTCCGCAAAGCTACGAAGGAGATGATAGAGCATTTGGTGAAGAACGACCGGGACCGGCAGCAGGAAGATGGAACGGAGAATATGGTTACTATATTCGTTCTGATCAAGAATCATATTATTTAATGGATGATCATGAAAATGACGAGTTTGAATATTATCCTTTTAATTTACCTGGAACAAGCGAACCCGATATGCGTCCATGGCCAGAGGGTAGACGTGGACTGGGTATAACAGTTAAAGTTAGAAATTATCAGTGGAATGCTCGTTTAGCAGAAGATCTTATGATCTCCATTTATGATGTTACAAATTATGGTAAAAAACTAAGCAAGGTTGTTGTAGGTATGTATTCCGATGTGGATGTTGGCGGATCTGCAGGAGGTGATGATGCTGATTTTGATACTTTTGATGATATAACGTATGTCTGGGATAAAAGTGGACTATCCACCCAAGGATTACCAACCGGTTATTTTGGATTTGCATTCTTAGAGAGTCCTGGTTTATCTGAAAATAGAAAGGATGATGATGAGGATGGGATGACTGACGAAAGTCAATATAATCTGGAGGATGAAGATGGTGACTGGCGCATATGGGAAGATCTAAATGGTAATGGAGAGTGGGATACAGAGGATCTAAATTATAATGACGTATTAGACCCGGGTGAGGATTTAAACGGGAACGGTAAATTAGATTGGGAACCTCAGTGGGATGATATAGGATCGGATGGTATAGGTCCGGATGGTGAAGGATATAGCGGACCCGATTTGAATGGAAGTGAAGCAAATGGAAAACCAGACCAAGGTGAACCTAACTTTGGAAAAACAGACAATGATGAATCGGATCAGGTAGGTCTTACATCCTGGTATCTTAAAGATGTTGATAGCCGAGTTGCAAATGATGAAGAGCTTTGGGAAATAGAATTACAACCAGGCACTTTTGGAATAGATGAAGAATATACTCGTGATGTAGCTTTTAGTTATGGAAGTGGGTTTGTAGAATTGATCCCTGGCAAAAAAGGTACACAGAGATTTGCTATTGCTACTCTCTTTGGAAATGATGAACAAGATATATTTAGAAATAAACGTACCATGCAGCGTATTTATGATGCTGATTATAATTTTTCAAAAGCACCTCGCTTGCCA
>JBDLIN010000035.1:0-22196 GCA_039714835.1 Bacteroidota bacterium
TTCTGGTATGATAGTTTTTCTATTAATGTAATAACAGATATAAACGAGGAATTAACTAATTTACCAAAGGAGTTTTCACTTGGACAAAACTATCCAAATCCGTTTAATCCAAGTACTAAAATTAAATACTCAATCCCAAATCGAACACAAGTAACACTTAAAGTATTTGATGTATTGGGTAGCGAAATAATTACACTTGTCAATAAAGAACAGACTGCTGGATATTATGCGATAGAATTTGATGCTTCGAACTTGACAAGCGGTATATACTTTTATAGAGTACAAGCGGGTCAGTTTGTTGAGACGAAAAAAATGATCCTCCTTCGTTAAGTATAACTTAACTACGGAGGATAAATCTTAATGAAGTAAATAATTAGTTGGTTTTGTAAGGACCAACAAATGAACATAGGTACCTCCAAAGCCCGTCAGTATTGGCGGGCTATTATTGAGAAAATATCTATTTGGGAATAACCTTCGAGGTTAAATTAAATTTTAGATTTTCATTTATTGAAAAGATATGCGGGTTAAAACTTCGATTCCAAATATAACCTCGAAGGTTTAATAAGTAATTTAAACAAAAAAAGTTCAAACAGTATTAACTATTTGAGCCTTTCTTTTACTACAATTTATAAAATTAACCTAAATATACTTTCAGATTTTTACTTCGTGATGAATGACGTAATCGAACTAACGCTTTTTCCTTGATTTGTCTAACTCTTTTCACTTGTTAAGTCCAACATCCCACCTTGGTTGGCGGGCAAGTATCCAGCAACCAGCATCTAGCATATATTTATATCGTTTATCAGTTGGTAGCTATAGTTTTTCAAAAAAAATGATCCTAGTCAAATAAATAGGACAAAATATATTGATTGAAAATCAATTTATAGTTAACTTTATGCCTCAAAATAAAATTTAATGTAGGTGAAAAATGGCATCGCGTGATGGAGAAATTGTTCAAGTAATTGGCCCCGTGGTAGACATAGATTTTGAAGACGGATACCTTCCCAAGATTTTTAATGCAATAAAAATTCCTCGTACTTCTTTGGAAGGAAATGAAGAAGAATTAATAGTTGAAGTTCAGCAGCATCTTGGCGAGAATAGAGTCAGAACAGTTGCTATGGATACAACTGACGGACTTGTAAGAGGAATGAAAGCTATTGATACAGGTGAACCTATATCAATTCCTGTTGGACCTGAAACCTTAGGAAGATTGATCTCTGTCCTTGGAGAGGGAATAGATGATCTTGGTGAAATAAAATCGGAAACACGTTATAATATCCATCGTCATGCCCCTAAATTTGATAGTCTTATTACAAAGCAAGAAATATTTGAAACTGGTATTAAAGTTATTGACTTGATCGAGCCTTATTCAAAAGGTGGTAAAACCGGATTATTCGGTGGTGCAGGAGTTGGTAAAACAGTTATTATTCAAGAATTAATTCACAACATTGCAAAGCAGCATGGTGGATATTCTGTTTTCTCAGGTGTTGGTGAAAGAACTCGTGAAGGAAATGACCTGTGGATGGAGATGAAGGAATCTGGAGTTTTAGATAAAACCGCACTTGTCTTTGGCCAGATGAATGAACCTCCTGGTGCAAGATTAAGAGTTGGACTTACTGGTTTAACAATTGCAGAATACTTCCGTGATGTTGAGGAAAGAGATGTACTTCTATTTATTGATAATATATTCAGATTTACTCAGGCTGGTTCAGAAGTTAGTGCTCTATTAGGACGTATGCCTTCTGCTGTAGGTTATCAGCCAAACTTAGCTTCTGAGATGGGTGAGCTACAGGAGAGGATTACTTCGACCGATAAAGGTTCAATTACTTCAGTGCAAGCAATTTACGTTCCTGCGGATGACCTTACAGATCCGGCGCCCGCAACAACATTTGCTCACCTTGATGCAACAACTGTTTTAAGTCGTCAAATTTCTGAATTAGGAATTTATCCTGCTGTTGATCCGCTTGATTCAACATCAAGAATCCTTCAACCCGATATTGTAGGACAAGAACATTATGAAGTAGCGACAAACGTAAAAGAAATTCTACAGTCTTATAATGATCTTCAAGATATTATCAACATCATGGGAATGGATGAATTATCAGAAGAAGATAAGCATATAGTAAGAAGAGCAAGACGAATACAAAGATTTTTTAGTCAACCATTCCATGTTGCTGAACAATTTACAGGCACAGCTGGCAGATATGTGAAGTTAGAAGATACCATTAAAGGATTCCAAGAAATTTTGGATGGTAAGCATGATGAACTTCCAGAAGCAGCATTTATGTATGTAGGATCGATAGAAGAGGCAGTTGAAAAAGCTAAGAAATTATCAGAATAATGAAAACTTTTCATGTTGACATAGTAACCCCATCCAAAACAGCTATTGACGGTGAAGTAAAAGCAATAACTATTCCTGGAACCTTGGGTAGTTTTCAAATACTTTATAATCATGCTCCATTATTAAGTTCTTTTGAAGTAGGACAGATAAAGATAGAAGATGAAAAAGGGGAGATTAAGTATTTTGCAACTAGTGGAGGTACAGTCGAGGTAGAGGACAATAAGGTAATTGTTCTAGCTGAATCATTCGAAAGTCCGGAAGAAATTGATATAGATCGTGCTCAGCAAGCAATGAATCGAGCTAAAAAACGGATGTCGAAAGATACTGATGAAAAAGAGATTGATATTTTAAGAGCCGAATTAGCTTTACAAAGAGCTATAAATCGGTTGAAACTTGTGAAGAAATTATAATTATATATTCGGAGCAAGCGATATTTTGTTAAATGAGAGAAGGGAGCATTGTAATGCTCCCTTCTTTTTATTAAATAAGCACTTTGAAGAAACAGTTAAAACCTACATATACTGATTTTATAATGTAGATTATACTCATTTACGCTTTCTTATAAAATATTAAGCAATTATATTTAATCTCTTGGAAACAAATAAGTTGCGAGCATTATTTAACAACAATAATATTTATAAACCAAGATATTCTAAAAACTAGCTCAATATTTTTATTTAGCTTCATCGTATCTCCTTGCTACTTCATCCCAGTTGATCACATTGAAAAAATTCTCGATATATTCAGGTCTTCTGTTTTGATATTTAAGATAATAAGCATGCTCCCAAACATCTAAACCTAATATTGGAGTTCCTTTTGTTTCTGCAATATCCATTAGCGGATTATCTTGATTTGGAGTGGAGGTTACCTTTAATTGACCATCAGAAGCGATTAACCAAGCCCATCCAGAACCGAATCTAGTAACTGCTGCATTTAAGAACTCATCTTTAAATGCTGCAAATGAACCGAACGTTTTTATTATATCTAATTCAACATCTCCGGAAGGTACTGAACCATGATTCGTACCCATTATTGTCCAGAATAATGTGTGGTTAAAGTGACCACCTCCATTATTTCTGACAGCAGTTGGAAGTGTTGAGATAGAAGAAAGTAATTCCTTCAATGATTTTCCAGTATGTTCAGTATTTTCTATTGCAGCATTTAGCTTTGCTACATATCCTCCATGGTGCTTTCCATGATGGATTTCCATTGTCTGAGCATCAATATAAGGTTCCAATGCATCAAACGAGTAGGGAAGTTCAGGTAGATTAAATGTATTCATATCTATTTCCTTTCATATTATTTTAATAAAATACGACATGATGTCTTAATATAGTTTATAAATATTTAAATAAGTAAAAATAATTTTTTAATTAAGCTTCTTGTAATTCAGGATTTGGATTAACTTCCATTTCAGATTCAAAGGAATAGAGGACTTTCCATGTTCTGTCATCTATTTTAATAAGTTCATTCTGTTCAACTAAATAAGAAGTGAACTCATTGGCTAATTTTTCTGCTTCTGGATATTTTAGAAATTTATTCTTTTTCTCAAAGTAAAACTTAATAGCAAATTGAATATCACGTAAAAATATATTTGAATGTGTAACAAACATATATCGCTCGGACATAAATTTTAGAAATATTTCTTTGTTCGATTTTAAATTTTCAAGATAGTTCATTCGCTTTCCAATGGTTAAATTTTTATAAGAGTAATATAAAGAAAATAAGATATATAGTATTATAAAATATTTTTATAATAAAAATATTAAAGAATTAATAGATTAAAATGTTAGAAAAACAGCACTCTTTGTAACAAACTCAATGACCGGTTGAAAGTAAATACCAAGTAATATAACAAGTGCAGTTAAAATAATTACCAATGTAGATTGAAGAGATGAAACTTTAATTATCTCTGGATTATCTTCCTTTGAGAAATAAAGATGTTTAAAGATTCTTGCATAATAATAAACTGAAACGACAGTGTTTAATAATGCAATTACAACTACTGTTATTAGGTTTGCATCTATTACAGCAGCAAAAAGGTTAAGCTTAGCAATGAAACCAAATGTGGGGGGTATACCAGCTAGAGCAACAAAGAAAATGCTTAAAGGAACGGCTAACATTGGAGAAGAAAAACCTAATCCGTTTAAATCATGAATATCTTCTTTCCCGGTTTTATCTGAGATGAGCATTACGACGTAAAATGCACCTAAATTCATTAACAGATAAGCAAAGAAGTATAACATTACTGCAACAACACCTTGATGCGAAAGAACAGCTAAACCTAGTAAAATATATCCAGCATGAGCAATACTACTGTAAGCTAAAAGTCTTTTTAAGTTATTCTGCCATAAAGCTGTGAGATTTCCTAGCGTCATTGTAAATAATGAAATCAAGATCAGCAATGTTTGCCAATCAAACAATGAAAGCATTTGCCAGTAACCATCAACATCGATTGAATTGACAAAAGTAGTACTGACAAATCGTATCAAGATACCAAATGCTGCAGCTTTGCTTGCCACAGAAAGATATGCTGTGATCGCTATTGGAGCTCCTTCATATATATCAGGTGTCCAGAAATGAAATGGAACTGCTGATAATTTGAATCCAAGACCAACAAATATAAGTATTAGTGAAAGTGAAAGAGTAAATAAACTAATATCGGTTGATTGTAAAATCGCGTTAATCTCAAAAATGTTTGTGTTGCCAGTTAAACCGTAGAGCAGTGAAATACCAAAAAGCATCATTCCCGATGCAGCTGAACCATATATTATATACTTTAATGCAGCTTCACTATTTCTGTCTCTGAGTTTTGTAAAGCCAGCTAAGACATATGAAGATAAAGACAGTAACTCAATTGAAAGATATATAAGGATTAAATCAACAGCCGAGACCATGAGCATCATGCCAAGTATCATTCCATACATTAAAGCATAATATTCGCCCTGTCTTTCAAATACATTTTTTATTTCTTGAGAGGACATTGAAATGAATACCACAATCAAGGATGAAAGTACTATTAGAAGTTTAAAATATATTCCATAGGGATCTACTGCAACCATACCAGTACTTTGAGATTCTGAAAGAGCAAAAGCAGATCCAGTAATACCCAATTGACCAAACAGTAAATATCCGGTAACTAACAAACCAATTATTGCGATATATGGAATGTATCTTTTATCCTTACTAAAAATTAAATCAACACCAACAATAACCATTAAAAATATTGCAACAGCAATTTCAGGTATTATGTAATTCAAACTTGAATGTAAACTTGTAAAATCCATATTCAGTATTCTACTCAAATATTAGTTAACCAACGTAGTTGTAACAAAATCAACTAGTGTATTTACAGAAGTATTCATCATATCTAACATAACTGATGGATATACTCCAATTAAAATAATTATTATAGTCAGCGGCACGAACATTGCTAATTCCCGCTTATCAATATCCTGAAGGTTGCTCCACTTCTCAGGTACTTCACCCAAATAAACTCTCTGCATAGTCCAAAGCATATATCCGGCTCCCAGCAAAATTCCTAACATCGAAATCATTGCTAAAGTTCTAGTAACTTCTTCACCGAAAGCTCCAACAAATACTAATGCTTCAGAAACCCATCCACTAAGACCTGGTAGACCAACAGCAGCGAAGAATGCTACAGTTACAAATCCAGTATAGACAGGCATTTGATTTGCGAGACCTCCAAAATCATTTAATCCTCGAGTATGAGTTCTGTCATATATAACTCCAACAATAAGGAAGAGCATTGCTGTGATTGTTCCATGATTAAACATTTGGAGGACAGCACCATTTATACCAGCAGTTGAAAGGGAGGCCATACCAAGCAGCACATATCCCATATGCGATATTGACGAATAGGCAATAAGTTTTTTGTAATCTTTCTGTGCCATAGCGGCAAGAGCACCATAGATAATGTTGATCATCCCGAATAGAGCAATATACCACATCAAGTCTCTAGTGATCTCCGGGAATACTGTAAAACTAATCCTCAGAATACCATAAGTCCCTAGTTTCAGGAGAACACCAGCAAGAATAACACTTATTGGTGTCGGTGCCTCAACATGGGCATCCGGAAGCCAAGTGTGAAAGGGGAACATCGGTATCTTAACAGCAAATGCTATGAACAATCCTATATAAGCAATAAACCTATAGTTATTTGGATTCAATGGTGAGAGGATTCCGTCGCTTAAATAGTTAGCCGGATTCATTAATGCAATAAGATTAAATGTATATGCTTGTGTTCCGTCAGATAAAGATTCTGTTGCACTGAAATATAAACCGATCATTACGACTAGCATAAAAACTCCACCTAACATAGTATAGATGAAGAACTTGATAGCTGCATATTCTTTTCTTGGTCCACCCCAAATACCGATAAGGAAATACATTGGCAGCAGCATTACTTCCCAGAATACAAAGAAAAGGAAGAAATCGAGTGAAACAAATACACCTAATGTGGCTGCATCAAGAAGTAGGAACATTGCAAAATATCCCTTAGGTGATTTTGAAATTGACCATGAAGATATTGCTGCAATAAAAAATATTAAAGCTGATAAAAGCACTAATGGTGCACTTAGGCCATCAACACCTATGAGATAATCAATTTTAATGGTACCAAGAAAGGCAACATTGTCGATCTGAATCCACCTCACATTTTCCACAAATTGAAATGAATTTAGATCTGATATTCCAGGAGCTGAATAATTAAAGTTCGCCATCAGTATTGCAGCTAATACCAATTGCAGAAAAGTGAAAATTAGTGAAGTATATTTAATACCCTTTTCATTTTCTTTTGGCAGTAACAATACCACAAGCATTCCAATTATTGGAATGAAAACGATAAATGTTAATATTGGAAAACCAAGCATAATATATTTTTTCCCTTACGTTAAAATTTCTTAATAAAACTTAAAACGGTTTAAAAATGATCAATAAGATTATTACAGAGAAAACAACATAAATAATATAGGTTTGAACTTTCCCTGTCTGCATTTTTCTTAGTGACAATCCCAAAAATCCGTTTATAAAAGCTGTAAAATTGACGAGACCGTCAACTACATATGTATCGAACCAACCGGATATATTAGCAACAATTCTCGTGACTGTCGCAGTATGATTTACTATTCCATCAACAATTGTGTTATCGAACCAAGCAATAATTCTGCTGACAACAAGCAATCCGTTGATAAATGTTGCTTCATATATTTCGTCAAAATACCATTTATTCAATGATCCATTGTAAATTGGTCTAATTTTCTCAGCAAGTTTATCCGGATCTAGTTTCCTCCATTGATAGAAAAGGAATGCAAATAAAATTCCTAAACCACCTAATACTACAGAAAGAATCATCGCTGGATAATGAACATGGTGCATTGCTTCTTCGTACATCTCTGAGTGAACTACTTTAGCATGAACTTCATCAGAATGAAGTGCAGCTTCTGTAGTTTTCATAAAATCAAATCTTGTTTCTTGTGGTACAACAGTAGCTGGAGTTTCAATCCAATTATAGAACCATCCGTCTTGCGGTGAAATTGGATTTGGTGTATACCAGAAGAATATTGATAAAACTGCAAGTATAACTAAAGGCATAGTCATTGCAAAAGGTGTTTCGTGTGCATGATCATATTTTTCTTGGTTTCTAGGTTTACCATGGAAAGTTAGTATAACCAGTCTAAACATGTAAAATGCAGTCATCAGAGCAACAGTAAAAGCTAATATTGGTATTAACCAATGACCAGTAAGATTACCGAAAGCCCATGTACCAGCCAACAAACCATCTTTACTTAAGAAACCTGATGTAAAAGGTACACCTGAAATTGCAAGAGTAGCAATTAAAAAAGTATAATAGGTAATTGGCATTTTCTTTCTGAGACCGCCCATTTCTTGTATATCTTGTTCGTGGTGCATAGCTTGTATTACAGATCCTGAACCAAGAAATAATAATCCTTTAAAGAATGCGTGCGTAACCAGATGGAATAATGCGAATGCATAAGCACCCACACCAAGAGACATAATCATATAACCTAACTGACTAACTGTCGAGTATGCCAAAACTTTTTTAATATCATTTTGTGTGAATGCAATTGTTGCCGCAACGAATGACGTAACAGCACCTACTACTGCAATAACTAACATTGCATCAGCTGTAAGTAGTGCAAATATTCTTGCTACAAGATAAACACCAGCAGCTACCATAGTTGCAGCATGAATCAAAGCACTAACTGGAGTCGGACCTTCCATTGCATCTGGTAACCAAACATGAAGCGGAACTTGAGCAGATTTACCAACTGCACCCATAAAAATTAAAATACCAGCAGCAGTGAGCCATGCATTACTTCCGAATGGAATATTTCCGATAGATATTTGATGAAAAATCTCATCAAAACTAAAAGTATGATAACTTGTAAACAAAATCAGAATACCGATAAACATCCCTATATCACCAATTCGATTTGTGAGGAATGCTTTCATTCCAGCATCTGAAGCCGATTTTTTCTCATACCAGAAACCAATTAATAGGTATGAAGAAAGTCCAACAAGTTCCCAGAAAATATACATCATCAATAAATTATCAGTTAATACGATACCTAGCATTGAGAATGTAAAGATACCCAAGTATGCAAAGTAGCGTGAGAATCTTTTATCACCCTTCATATATTCGAGAGAGAATATGTGAACCAAAGCACTTATTAAAGTAACAACAAACAGCATGATCACTGTAAGGTTATCTAACTTTACTCCAAGTTCAATAGAAAGGGGACCGATAGAAGTAACATTACCAAAATCAATCCAAGTAATGTTAGCTATAATATCTTTGTTCACATAGGAGCCTAACTTAACAAAACCCATATATATCGATAATAGCAAGGATGTAACCATGATCCCAACTTCAAACCAATATAATTTCGTAAATCTTTTCCCCCAGATTACTACAGTTGTAAATCCAAGCAATGGAAGAAACAATACAATAAGTGATAATATTATTAAACCTGATTCTGACATAATCATTCTTTTAATTTATCAATTTCATCAACATTAACATGTCCGAATGTTTTATAGATATTGAGAACAATAGCTAATGCTATCGCAGCTTCAGCAGCAGCTAATACTATTACAAATAAAGCCATTAGCTGACCATTCAAACCAAAATTGCCATACCTAGAAAATGCAACAAAATTAATATTTGCTGCGTTCAATATAAGTTCAACTCCCATTAGTACTAAAATTGCATTCTTTCTTATTACAATTGCATAAATACCAAATGCAAAAAGGAATGAACTTACAATCAAATAATGTGTTAATCCAACTTCAAACAATTTAACCTCTTCTTCTATTCCTGATCTCTTCGTGCCATTGATGCAGCACCAATTAGAGCTATCAATAGAAGTATTCCTAATAATTCAAAAATTAATACATAATCAGTTATTAATAGTTTTCCAAGATCGTACGTTGTAGTCTGAGGGATCTTGGATAATTCAATCTGCCAATTTGTTTTCAATAAGATAGATGTGATACTTCCTAAAAGCACACCGACACCAACTATGGCAGGCAAAACCGCAGTCTTACCTTTTTTAATCTCAACTCTTGTAATATCGGATGTTAACATTACTCCAAATAAAAGTAATATTAGAATACCTCCGATATAAACCATGATTTGTGTAACTGCAACAAAATCAGCTCCAAGCAATACATATAATCCACTAATACCAAAAAGAGTTGCTAAAAGATAGAATGCTGATCTTACAATATTACCAGAAGAAACAACCATAAGGCCTGACAATAGTGTAATAGCTGCAAATAAATAAAATATAAAATCGTAAATTGACATTATTCTTCTTCTGGTTTTTCAGTTTCGTTTTCAGAACTACTCTGTTCGTTCTTTTCTTTTTCTTCAGCAGCTTTTTTCGCAGCTGCTTCAGCCTTAGCTTTTGCTGCTGCTAATTTTTGTGCTTCTTTTTCAGCTTGAAATTTTTCAAAATTATCTTGTTTCTCTTTTATTTCACCATCAGAAAGATTTGCAAAGTGATAAACAAGCTCATCTCGTTTAAATTCAGAAAATTCATATACATCTGTCATTTGAATACATTCAGTAGGGCAGGGGAATACACATAATTGACAAAAACAGCACTTAGCTATATCGATGTCAAATTTTGTGACCCACAACATTTTCTTTTTACCGTTTGATGTTAAACCAAGATCATCAGGTGGAACAGATTTCACAGTTTCAATATCTATACAATCTACAGGACAAGCAGTAGCACACTGACCACATCCTATACAGTCATTAATATTTACAAATAATCTATTACGTGCCCGTTCAACCATGGGTACACGTTCTTCAGGATATTGGATTGTAACTGCAGGCACAAATAAATGCTTCCAGGTTACTTTCATTCCAATTAGAATGGTGTATAATCCGTCCCAGGTATTTTTAAGATAATTTTTAATCATATTAAATCAACAATATTAAACCGACTATCAACAAATTTATGAATGCATATGGAATTAAATATTTCCAACAGATCGTCATCAACTGATCAACTCTAACTCGAGGAAGAGTCCATCTTAGCCACATTTGTACAAATACAAAGAATAATCCTTTTATAATGAACCAGAAAGTTTGTTCAATTGGAACCAACCATTCAATTCCAAACAAATTGCCCAAATATCCAAAAGGTGATTGGTATCCACCAAAAAAGAAAACAACTAATACTGCTGAAACAAGAAACATATTGGCAAATTCTGCAAGGAAAAACATAGCAAATTTAACACCTGAATACTCTGTACTAAAACCTGCAACTAATTCTGATTCAGATTCGGGTAGATCAAAAGGGGTTCTATTTGTTTCAGCAAGAGAGCTTATAAATAAGAGAATAAACGCTACAAATATGAACGGGATAATTAAAAATTTAGCTATACCTGTCAGAGGTCCACCTAAAATTCCCCAGTTCCACATCATATCTGTCTGTTGAAGACTAATTTCTCCAAGACTCATTGTACCATAAAACATAAGCATAGTAAGTACAACTAAAGCTGTCGGAATTTCGTAGCTTACTATTTGTGCAGCGGAACGCATTGCTCCATAGAGTGAGTATTTATTATTTGATCCCCATCCTGCCATTAACAATCCGGCTACAACGAATCCTGAAACTGCTAAGATGAAGAATATACCTACATCAGCACTTGACCCTATATATATAGATGTGAAGGGAAGCATAGCATAAGCTAGAAATGTTCCTACAAATACTAAATAAGGTGCAATGTTAAAAAGAGGTCTATCAGCAGCAGCTGCAACGATATCTTCCTTTTGTAATAGTTTTAAAAAATCTGCTAAGGTTTGTAATGCACCATGATATCCAACTCTCATTGGACCAAGTCTATCCTGCATGTGAGCGGAAACTTTTCTCTCTAGCCACACTGCAAACAGAGTAAACACAACCATAAATGCTAAAGGAGGTACTGTCCCAGCAATAAAGGCTATTAGGTCGCTTCCAGTTATTTCAGAAATATAATCTTGCATTTATCTATCAATTTCTCCTAAAACTATGTCTAAGCTTCCAAGAATTGCAACCACATCAGCTATGAGATATCCTTTTGCAATATGTCCAATAGCTGAGAGTGAAACAAATGAAGGTGCTCTCACTTTTACTCTAGCGGGATTAAGAGTTCCATCACTAACAATAAAATATCCAAGTTCTCCCTTAGGAGCTTCAACTCTATGATAAATATGACCTTTAGGAGGTTTTACTCTTCTTGGAATTGCTGATGAAACATCACCATCAGGAATCTGCTCAATAGCTTGTTCAATTATTCTTAAGCTTTGCTCAAGTTCTAAAATTTTAACGTAATATCTATCCCAACAGTCACCAACAGTTCCTACTAGACCTTCACCAACAGGAATTTCAAAATCGAATTTATCATATATGGAATAAGGATCATTTTTCCTGAGATCAAATTTGACTCCACTGCCGCGTAAATTTGGACCGGATAAACCTAAATTAATAGCTTCTTTTGGAGGACATATTCCAATATTTGCAGTTCTTTCAATAAAGATTTTATTGAAGGTTAGAAGATCATTTAATTCTTTGATGGTCGGTCTAAAATAATCAACAAATTCTCTAGTTTTTCTCAAGAAATCTGGGTGAAGATCGTGTGAAACACCGCCTACCCACATATAATTATAGAGAAGTCTTGCGCCGCAAGTTTCCTCAAATAATGTCAATATTTTCTCTCGATCTCTAAACAAGTAAAGAAACGGCGTAAAAGCACCAAGATCTAGACCAAATGTTCCAAGTGCCACGAGATGTGAAGCAATTCGTTGAAGTTCTCCCATTATCACACGAATATATTGAACTCTTTCAGGTACTTCGATTCCCATTAATTTCTCAATACCTTCAACATAACCAAAATTGTTATACATTGAGGCGAGATAGTCCATTCTATCTGTATATGGAACAACTTGAGGATAAGTCATTGCTTCAGCATGCTTTTCAAAGCAGCGATGTAAATAACCGATGTGAGGTTTTACATCTTGAACAACTTCACCTTCTAATACGAGTTCTAATCTCAACACTCCATGTGTGGAAGGGTGTTGAGGACCCATATTTAATACCATTTCTTCTGTTCGTAATGACATAATTCTTTTTTATATTAAAATATTTTTAATCTAGATTCTAGCGTCCAGCATCTAGTATCCAGATTCCAGCAACTAGTACGGGATTTTCATCCCATCATAAAATTCTGGATTTTCATAATCTTTTCTTAATGGGAAGCCATCCCAATCTTCGGGTAATAGAATTCTTCTTAAATCCGGATGATTTAAAAACTTAATTCCATACATATCATAAGCTTCTCGCTCATGCCATGTAGATGCTTTCCAAACTCCATCTACTGACTCAACTTCCGGATTTTCACGGTTTGTCGAAGCCTTTAGAGTTATTTTATGGTTCAATATCGTCGAATGAAGATGATAGTAAACACTAAAAGTACCACCTTGAGTAGTTACATTTCCATCTTCATCTGTAACTTTTTCACTATTATTATCATCAACACCGGAAAGATTCATTAAACTATCAAATTGAAGTTCTTCATTATCACGTAAAAACTCACCAACAATATTGATCTTCAATGGATCAACTACTATAATGGGTTCGGTCGGTAATTCCGAGTCGATTTCTATACCAAAATCCGGGTACTGATTTTTCAATATTTCTAAAATTTCTTCCGGATTTTTCATGCTGTTTTCTTTTTAGTTCTCAATGTTTCAGTTCTGATTTTTTCTTGCAATTTAAGCAAACCTTCTAATAATGCTTCGGGTCTTGGAGGACATCCTGGCACATATACATCTACTGGAATGATCCTATCAATTCCTTTAAGTACATGATAACCATGTTCCCAATATGGACCGCCGCTGTTTGCACAACTTCCCATTGAAATTATATACTTGGGATCTGGCATTTGCTCATATAATCTTTTAATTCTGGTAGCCATTTTAAATGTAACGGTACCAGATATAATTATTACGTCTACCTGTCTTGGAGTAGGTCGAGGCATAACACCAAATCGGTCAAAATCATAATGAGAGGCTGATGTAGCCATCATTTCAATTGCACAGCATGCAAGTCCAAAGCTTAACTGCCAAAGTGATGATAGTCTAGCCCAATTCATCACATCTTCAGCTTTTGCAATTACTATATTACTGTCAGAAAATTCTTTATCAAGTAATCCCATAAACCCTACTCAGCTTTCCGATCTTCGTTATTATTTTTTGAAATGAGAAAATTAAGATCTGGTATTGTTGGCTTACGTCTATCCCATTCAAGGTCACCTTTTCGCCATTCGTATAACATCCCGATAAATAGAATGATCAAGAAAATTGCCCCAACCATAAAACCATAAAATCCGTAGTCTTTATAGTTGATAGCCCAAGGGAAGAGCATAACAACTTCTACATCAAATATTAAAAAGATGAGAGCAACAACATAAAAACGAATATTAAACTTGCCCCATGATGATCCAACTGGATTTTCACCACACTCGTATGTTGTTAATTTTTCTTTTGTTTTTCTGTTTGGTCTAATAAGGGAGGCTGAGAATATTGCAATTCCAACGAATACAATTCCTACTAAAACGAATATGAAAATTTTGCCGAACTCTGTAAGCATATCTACCGAAAAAATTAATGATCGAAAAATAGTTAATATTATAAAATAATGTCAAGCAATTAATACTAAGTAGAAAAAAAATATGATAATGCATCTATTTATTTTTAAGCGAATAAAGCAATATTTCTTTTAAGGTATTATTGTAAGTACTTTATTGTAAGCTATTTTAAGATAGAATGTTATAGGAATTGACTCTTCGATTGAATTAAATATAAACATTTTCAGTTTGAATTGAAATTTTAGTAGCTCCTTTGGAAACAGAGGTCAGTTCAGTCGATAATTTTTCTATTAAATTCGGTTTAATTAAACACTTGATTATAGGTGAGTCTTCGAAAAGATTTTGAATATTTTTTGCGTTATAAGTATTTAAAAAATGGTGAACATGACTCGTCATGTCATATTTAAATTTTATCAATATTTCAGAATACTTTTCTTTTTTAATGATCTTGGAATTTTCAATTGCAGAGAGTGCAGAATTATAATAAGCCTTTCCCAGTGGCCCTACGCCTAGTTTAGTTCCACCATAATATCGAGTTGATATAATTAAAACGTTTGAAAGTTGGAAATGGTGGATCGCATTTAAGATACGTATTCCTGCAGTTCCGTTAGGTTCTCCATCGTCAGAATACTTAATTTCCTCCTCATCGAGGAGTTTATAAGCATAACAGTTATGTGTAGCATCATAATATTTTTTCCTAATATCTGATAATATCTTTTCAGCATCTAATGCTTGTTTTACTGGAAATACTTGTCCGATAAAAAGCGATCCTTTTTCCTTGAATTGTGATTCAGCCTCATTATTAATAGTATATATTTTATCTGGGTATTGCATATAAAGAACTGTAAAATGATTTGTTCAAAAACTAATAATATAACCTTGAAGGTTAATTCTGCAAAAATACTTCATTTTTTCGTTATTGATAAAAAATAATTTAATGTCTATCCATTTTTAACCTTCAAGGTTGCAAAAACGATATAATATAACATTGGGGTTCTGAATTTTTATCAATAATTAAATTGATTTTGATGAATACAATATGTAAAATAAAAACTTTAAATAATATAATAGATTTAGATGAATTCAGATAACAGCATCATAATTAAAGGAGCCCGCGAGCATAATTTGAGGAATATTGATCTCGAAATTCCTCGTGACTCGCTTGTGGTAATAACAGGATTATCTGGTTCAGGTAAATCATCTTTAGCTTTCGATACTATTTATGCGGAGGGTCAGCGTAGATATATTGAATCTCTGTCTGCTTATGCAAGACAATTTCTTAACCTTCTTGAAAAACCGGATGTAGATTCAATAGAAGGTTTGAGTCCTTCGATCTCGATAGAACAGAAATCAACTTCTGGGAATCCTCGTTCAACTGTAGGAACAGTTACTGAAATTTATGACTTTATGCGTCTGCTTTACGCTCGTGTAGGTAAACCTAAATGTTACAATTGTGGTAGAGTTGTTGAGAAGCAGTCCTCTGAGCAAATCATAGATACAGTTTATGAAGATTATCAAGGAAAGAGAATTCAGATATTTTCACCGGTTATCAGAGGGAGAAAGGGTCATTATCGTGAACTCTTTGATGAAATATTACGTGATGGATTTATAAGAGTACGTGTCGATGGTGAAATAATTGAGTTGGAAAAAGGCTTCAAAGTTGATAGGTATAAAATCCATAATATTGAGATAATGATTGATAGAATAAATGTGTCAAGCAAATCACGAAGCAGAATTAGTGAATCAATAGAAGTTGCTTTAAATTATGGAAATGGAAGTGTAATAGTTAATTCAGAAAAAACTGATAAAATTTTCAGTAGAGAACTTTCCTGTCATCATTGCGGAATAAGTTATCAGGAGTTAGCTCCGAATTCTTTTTCTTTCAATTCACCCTATGGTTCTTGTAAAGCCTGTGAAGGATTAGGTGAAAATAAAAAGCTTGATATCGATTTGATAATTCCGGATTGGGATAAGACAATTAATGAAAGTGGAATTGAGGCCTTAGGAAAACCTCGTAACATTTGGTTCTTTAACCAACTTGAAGGAGCAGCAAAATATTTTGGTTTTACTTTCGATACCAAATTGAGTGACTTAGATGAAAATCAGCGGAATATTCTACTAAATGGATCAAAAGAGAAAATCCCATTTATTTATACTTATGGCGGAGGAAAGAGTGTTACTTATAAACATAAATTCTCCGGTATTTTAAATTACATTCAGCATTATTATGAAAAATCTTCCTCCAATAAAATACGTGAGTGGGCAGAATCTTATATGACTACCAGCATTTGTGATGAGTGTAATGGCGGAAGATTAAAAAAAGAATCTCTCTCTGTTACTATTGGTGAGAAAAATATAAGCGAAGTAACCTTTCTATCTATTGAAAAAGCAAAACAGTTTTTAAATGAACTCAAACTCACTGATAGAGATAATATAATTGCTACTCCAATACTGAAAGAGATTACAGAGAGATTAGATTTCCTTTTGAATGTTGGACTTGATTATTTGACATTATCGAGATCAGCAAGAACTCTTTCCGGTGGTGAATCGCAGAGAATAAGATTAGCTACACAAATTGGAACACACTTAGCTGGAGTTTTATATGTCCTTGATGAACCGAGTATAGGTCTACATCAGAGTGATAATATTAAGTTGATTAACTCTTTAAAAAATTTACGAGAGCTTGGTAATACTGTGATTGTTGTTGAACATGATCGTGAAACAATTGAGAATGCCGATTACATTGTTGATCTTGGTCCGAGAGCTGGTGAGCATGGAGGGGAGGTTTGTCTTACTGGGAAAGCAGATAAATTACTGAAGGCAAACGGGGATTGTCAATCTCTGACATTAGATTATATTAAAAATCACAAGTCAATTGAAATTCCAGAGAAAAGAAGAAAGGGGAGTGGAAACATACTCCATATAAGTGGAACTGAGGGAAATAATCTGCAATCAGCTGACTTAAAAATCCCATTGGAAACTTTGACTGTTGTGACTGGAGTTAGTGGTTCAGGTAAGTCAACAATAATAAACTATACTTTGGTAAGAATACTACTAAAGAAAATTTATCATTCAAAAGTGGTTCCTCTTCCGTTCAACAAAGTAGAAGGTTTAGAGCACATTGATAAAATAATTGAAATTGACCAATCACCGATTGGCAGAACTCCTCGTTCAAATCCTGCTACATATACGGGACTGTTTACTTTTATTCGTGATCTTTATGCTGAACTGCCTGAATCTAAAGTAAGGGGTTATAAACCTGGTAGATTCAGCTTCAACGTAAAAAGTGGGAGATGTGAGGAGTGTCAAGGTGCTGGACTTAAAAAAATTGAAATGAACTTTCTGCCAGATGTGCATGTAACTTGCGAAGTATGTCATGGAAAGAGATATAACCATGAGACTTTAGAAGTACTTTTCAAAACTAAATCGATCAACGATATATTAAATATGACAGTTGAAGAAGCAGTTGAATTTTTCAAAGATCATCCGAGAATATTGCGGAAGATCAAATCTCTAAACGATGTTGGTTTGGGTTATATTAAATTAGGTCAGCAGGCAACAACTCTTTCCGGTGGAGAGGCTCAGCGTGTTAAACTGGCTACTGAACTTAGTAAAGTAAGTACCGGTAAAACACTTTATGTGCTTGATGAGCCAACTACCGGTTTACATTTTGAAGATGTTCGCATACTACTGAATGTATTGCAAAAGCTGGTTGATAAAGGGAATACGGTAATTGTAATAGAGCACAATCTTGATGTAATAAAAGTAGCTGATCATGTTATTGATCTTGGTCCAGGCGGTGGTGAATATGGTGGGAAAATTGTTGCAGAAGGAACACCCGAGAAAGTATCAAAGAGTAAAAATAGCTTAACGGGCAAATTTTTAAAGGAAGAGTTGGAAAGAATATAATATAATGATGACTTTACTTATACTCGATAGATCATTGTTCATTGCATAACAGAACTGCGGTCTCAGCGACTACTCCGCTGGCTTGGCGTGAACTTTCTTTCACGCAGACCTACTTGCCGGCAGGCAAGGAACGCTGAGAATCACAGAGTTTATAAATAAAAAAACTATTCTGGAAAATTGAGTAGCTTTTGTTTAATGTAACTATTATAATTGAAAAAATATTTTTATTAATCTGTGTAAATCTGTTTAATCAGTGTCATCCGCGGTCTATTAGGAAGAACAAATGAAGAATAAAACTCTAATAATCCCAAAGCAGATAATTACTGTAAATTCTGAGATGGAGGTCTTAAGAAATCATGGAGTACAGATTGAAGGAAATCGGATAGTCAAAATATGCGACCTGAAAGATTTTGATTATAAAAATTATTCCGGTGATATTTTAATATTTAATCACCTCACAATGCTGCCAGGATTTGTACAAACCCATGTTCATCTCTGCCAATCTTTATTTCGAGGACTAGCTGATGATATGCAGCTATTGGATTGGCTGCAGAAACGAATTTTCCCATATGAAAATAGTCACAGTGAAAATTCACTTAGGCATTCTGCTCAATTAGGTATTAATGAATTAATAGAATCTGGTACTACCACTATTCTGGATATGGGAACGATAAATCATCAAGAAATAATTTTTGAAGAGATGATCGCTTCAGGTATACGAGGATTATCCGGGAAATGTATGATTGATGAAAATGATCTCTTTCCAGCCTTCAAAGAGACAACGGAACTATCACTATCTACAACACTAGAATTAGCCAATTCTTATCACGGTGCAGAAGATGGAAGAATTAGATACGGCTTTGCACCAAGGTTTGCATTATCCTGCAGTGAAAATCTGCTTAATGAAACTTTAGAGATGATGAAAAATTTTGATAATTCACTTTTTCATACTCACTCCTCTGAGAATCAAGAAGAAATAGCAGCAGTTAAACGGAAATATGGAAAAGAGAATATTGAATTCTTCCACTCTATCAATGCTTTATCGGATCGAACAGTTCTTGCGCATTGCATTCATACAAATGAAAAGGAAGTAGAACTACTTAAAGAAACAAAAACACGAGTTGCTCACTGTCCGTCCTCCAATTTGAAACTTGGTTCAGGTATTGCTGATATTCCAAATTATCTTGATAATGGAATTTCTGTAACTTTAGGAGCAGACGGAGCTCCATGTAATAATAATCTGAGTATCTTTACAGAGATGAGATTAGCAGCACTAATTCAAAAACCTATGTATGGACCATCAGCAATGGATGCAAAGAGTATGATTAGGATGGCAACAATAGAAGGTGCAAAAGCTCTGCATCTTGAGAATGAAGTTGGAAGTATTGAAGATGGTAAAAAAGCTGACTTTGTTCTGCTGAATCTTGAACAGCCGTCTAATTCATTACTTGATTATGACCAAAATCTCTATTCTGATATTGTCTACTCTTCCACACAAAGTAATGTTAGTGAAGTTATGATAAATGGTAAGTGGGTTGTTCAAAAGGGTTCATCAACAATATACGATAATGCTGAATTAAGAGTGGATGGCAATAAAGAATTAAATCAACTTTTGAAAAGAGCAGAAATAAATTAAAGGAGAATAATTGACTGATCTAATTTTTGCAACAGGGAATAAAGGGAAATTAATAGAAGTTCAAAAAATATTTGAGGGAACAGAGTATAATATAATTTCGCTGTATGATCTAGGTGAAGTCCCAGAGATTGAAGAGACTGGTGATACCTTTCAAGAAAATGCTGAGTTAAAAGCTAAAGCGATATATGATATCCATAAAATACCGGTGATTGCTGATGATTCCGGTTTAGCGGTTGAACAATTGAATGGTGAACCCGGAGTCTATTCTGCACGATATGCTGGTGAAAACTGTTCCTATGATGACAATAACAATAAGTTGATCAATGTTTTGAAAGAGTATTCATCACCGCATAAAGCTAAGTTTATATGCTGCGCTGTCTTTTATGATGGGACAAAAAGTTTTAATGCAGTAGGAGAACTTCCTGGTGAAATAATATCAGAGTTCCGGGGGACAAACGGTTTTGGCTACGATCCAATTTTCTTAACTGATGGATTTGATAGAACCCTTGCTGAGTTGTCAACAGAAGAGAAAAATAAGATCAGCCACAGAGCTAGAGCATTTGTGAAATTAAAAGAGTTAATAGAAATGTAAATCTAAACCTCCGAGGTTTCAATTGTTATTTTAATCAACTTTTAAAGAATTGCACCTGGCTCATAATTACCAGCATTTGGAAATTGTTTTACTAAAACAGCCACTTGTTCAGTAAATGATTTAATTTGTCCCTTTGCATTTCCAATAAGCTTTTCCGCTCCATCAATGATGCTTTGTAAATCATCTTTAGATAAACTTATTCGTTCATCAGAAGATAATCTTTCCAAAAGATCATTCTCTTTAATGACACCATTTCTTAAATCACGAACTGTTGCAACAGCATGTTCTTTTATTACTTCATGAGCCTCTTCGCGTGGAGTTCCTTTTTTAACAGCTTCCATCAAGAATGTAGTTGTTGATAGGAATGGGAAGTAGTATTCATTTTCCTTTGCAATAACCGGTTCAAATACTTCCATTTGTCCAATAATTGTTAGAAGAGTTTCAAACATTCCATCAATAGTGTAAAAGCTATCAGGTAATGCTACACGACGAACAACAGAGCAGGAAACATCACCTTCATTCCATTGATCTCCAGCAATGTTGCTTGCCATTGTTACATAGCCAGCAAGTATATTTTGGAATCCATTTATTCTTTCACTTGAACGACTATTCATTTTATGAGGCATTGCAGATGAACCGGTTTGTCCTTTTGCAAATCCTTCGGAGGCTGTTTCGTTTCCAGCCATTATTCTTAACGTGGTTGCAAAACTACTAATTCCACTTCCAAGAGTAAGCAGAGTAGAGATCACTGTAAAATCGATACTACGTGGATAAACTTGTCCTACTGTTTTAAGTGATTTATTAATTCCAAGATGCTTGATTAATTTATCTTCAAGCTCAGCAACCTTTTGAGCATCATTATTAAAAAGAGTTAACTGGTCAACTTGTGTTCCCACTGCTCCTTTTAGTCCACGTACGGGATAGTTTTCAATTAACGATTGAAGTTGATTTACACCAAATAATAGCTCTTCACCGAACATTGCTAATCTTCTGCCAAAAGTTGTTGGCTGCGCAGCAACATTGTGAGTTCGGGCAGCAATAATTAAGTCAGAGTATTCTTCTGCTTTCTCAGAAATTTTTATTAATGCAGTAACACTTTTTTCTAACAATAAATTTAATGCTCTAAAAACTTGCAGCTGCTCAACATTTTCAGTTAAATCGCGGCTTGTCATTCCTTTGTGTATGTGTTCGTATCCAGCAAGTTCGCAAAATTCCTCAATGCGTGCCTTAACATCATGACGAGTAATTCTTTCTCGTGAATCAATTGAATCTAAATTTACGCTCTCTTTTACTTTTTCATAACTGTCAATCGCTTCTTGTGGAATATCCAGTCCAAGCTCCTTTTGAGCCTTCATTACAGCTATCCATAATTCTCTTTCTAATACAATTCTTCCTTCCGGCGACCAGATGTTTTTCATTCCTACTGATGCATATCTTTCTGCTAATACATTCGTAATTTTATTCATTTATGAGTTTCCTAATAGTTGTTTCCTAAAGAAAAAATATGAATATCAAAATTTACTAAAAAGATG
>JBDLIN010000036.1:0-22120 GCA_039714835.1 Bacteroidota bacterium
TTTTAACAAATAACAGAAAAGAAAATGCAAAATATTTTAATCGTCATCAATGACGCACCCTACGGAACAGAGAAAGCATATAATGCTTTAAGAATGGCAATGACTTTGCAAAAAGAGCATGGAGATAACGTAGAAATAAAAATATTCTTACTTGCTGATGCTGTTACTTGCGGACTTCCGAATCAAAAAACACCAAACGGATACTACAATATTGAGAGAATGTTAAAATCTGTTATTAAAAATGGTGGAGAAGTAAAAAGCTGCGGCGGCTGTTCTGAAGCTCGCGGGATAGATAAAATTGAGTTCATTGAAGGTGTAAAACTCAGTAATATGAAAGAATTTGCAAAATGGACAGTTGAATGTGACAAAGTTTTGACTTTCTAAATGTGGAACAAATTCCTTTTCAATATTTTATAAACGAATAAGAAGATTGGATAGAAAAGTAACTAAATAACAAGGATGCAAGAATTCATGTATTATAAAGTTATAATTTCCCTTTTGTTTTTATTTGTTTTAATTGGATGTAATAATTCAGTAGAGAATAATCCAACAGATGAAGCTAAACTACAAATCTGTTTTCAAAATAATTCTTCTTATCAACTAAATAATCTTACAGTATCTAATAAATTAATTGGTAGTTTGGAAAGTAAATTATCATCACAATATATTGCATTTGAGAGTTTTGGATTTGATACGGGCATGCCAGATGAAAATGCAAACGCAGTAGTAAATGGGAAAACAATTACAAACCATAACAGAGGGTACTGGTGTGGGACGGAAAAAATTAAAGCAGATTCAGGAAAGTACTTAATTAAAATCGCAGTGATTGATACTGTGCTTCACTTATCTTGTGAGAATGCACCGACGATTGACTATCCTTAGTAAGTGTGTATCCATAACGAAATAGTTTTTTTTAGAACCCTTCAAGAAGATTTATACCCTCTCAATTAAAAATAACTTCTTTGCTTGTCAAGCTAATTAAATAGACACATATGCTGGTATATACCTACATTATGTGCTAAATAGAGGCTTTATGTTTGCATATGCCAACATAGTACTTGTTTAATCTTGCGTATTAGATATATTTATTTTATATTTGTAGGTATAAACCAACAATAATATATTTATTAGGCTTAATGATGGTAAATACATACACAGATTGGCTGTCAATGAGTGATAATGCTATCATTGAGGCAATCGGTCAATATATAAAACATCAACGACTACTACAAAATAAAACGCAATCCCAAGTAGCAGAAAATGCAGGAGTAAATCGCTGGACATTGAGTCAGATTGAAAATGGCGAAGCTATCACTTTGAATTCACTCATACAAATATTAAGAGCTCTCAACTTATTGAACATCTTGGATATATTTAAGATTGAAGAACAAATCAGTCCCATTGAACTAGCTAAATTGGAGCAAAAAAAACGACGAAGGGCAAGAAAAAAACCTAATAAAGAACAATCTGAAAGTGATTGGTAATGATAACAACGGCATTCGTTAAAATATGGGATCAAATAGTAGGGGCAGTTGCATGGGATGAAAATACAGGAATTGCAAGTTTTGAATATGATCTGGAATTTTTAAGATTAGGTTGGGAGCTCTCCCCAATAAAAATGCCGGTTTCCTCTAATAATAGAATATTTTCATTTCCTGAATTAACAATTTCCAGAGGTGGTGAATATGATACCTTTAAAGGATTACCAGGCTTATTAGCAGATGTATTACCTGACAGATATGGGAATCAACTGATCAATGCTTGGCTTGCTCAAAACGGTCGCTCTGAAAATAGTATGAATCCTGTGGAGCAGCTTTGTTTTATTGGAACCAGAGGAATGGGTGCTTTAGAATTTGAACCAGCTTATTATAAACCAACTAAAAGAACTTTCCATGTCGAGATCAATGGTTTAGTCGATATTGCAAAAAAAATGTTGTCTCAAAGAGCAGGATTTGAAACTAGTCTACAAGAAGATGAACATAAAGCTATGATGGATATCTTAAAGATTGGAACATCCGCGGGTGGAGCAAGACCGAAAGCTATTATTGCTTATAATCCTAAAACTAAAGATGTGAAATCTGGACAGACCAATGCCCCAAAAGGATTTGAACATTGGTTAATAAAATTGGATGGAGTAAGTGATACTCAGTTTGGTCAAAGTAAAGGATACGGTCGTGTTGAAATGGCTTATTACCTTATGGCAAAAGATTGTGGTATTGAAATGATGGAGTCTCAACTATTTGAAGAAAATGGTAGAGCTCATTTTATGACAAAACGATTCGATAGAAGCATCAGCAATGAAAAACATCACATTCAAACTCTCTGTGCTTTGCAGCACTATGACTATAATAATGTGAATAGTTATAGTTATGAGCAGTTGTTTCAAACTATGCGGTCACTTCGTTTACCATATCCTCAGGCTGAGCAAATGTTTCGAAGAATGGTTTTTAATGTGGTAGCAAAAAACTGTGATGACCACACAAAGAATTTTACTTTTCGTCTTCAAAAAGATCAAGAATGGGAATTAGCTCCCGCTTATGATTTATGCCATGCTTATCGCCCGGATAGTATATGGGTAAGCCAGCATGCATTAAGTATCAATGGGAAAAGGAAAAATATTTCAAAAGATGACCTTTTAACTATAGCAAAATCAATGAATATTAAAAAAGCTGAAAAGATCATTCTTCAAATCAGTGAAATAGTTACTTTATGGAATAACTACGCGGAAGAAATTAATGTAAACTCAGATTTAAGGCATGCAATATTTAACACCTTAATTAAAATGCATTAAATCAATTACTCTAATTTTCCACTAAGTAATTCATCAACAAGTCTATCAGTTTCATAAATATATTTCAGTGCTTCAAGTAATCCCCATGAATCAGTTGCAACGGCTCTGTTGTTTTCGGGATCGAAAATGAAATGTCCGGCAAGACTTTCAAGATTACCGTCATGAGCTAAACCGACAACTTCCATATTTTTATTGATAATTGAACTTCCAGAATTTCCTCCTACCATATCATTTGTAGAGGCGAATCCGATCGGGATTGAAAGGTCAAGATCATCCGGTACATTCTGCCATCTTTCGTGTAATCCCCATGGATATGTTTTCTCTCCAAATGAGTAGTACCTATCCCATAATCCATAAAAAGTAGTTTTGCCGGGAGCGATTGTTCCGTTGTATTCATAACCCCTAATCACTCCATCAGCTATTCTTAAAGTAGAGGTTGCATCTGGAGGAATCTCTGATCCGTAAACTTCAAAGATGATCTCACCCAATTCTTGATTAAGAATTGATAATCTATTTACTGCTTCTTTTCGCTGCTGTGATAATTTGTTAAAAATTTCTTTAGTGTTTTGTAAATATTGTATAAATGGATCATCAGAGTTAAGAATTCCCTCTGGTGATTTCTCAAGTAATTTATTTACATCTTCTTTGCTTGTTATTAGCGATCTTGATAAAACATATTCTACTGCTGCATCTCCAATATTTCCGCCATATAATTTTTGAAGAATTTTGTTATTTCTACCTAAGTAAGAGGAAGCAACATTTGCATGAACTCTTAGTAGTTTATCATTCAATTCCTTGTCAAATTTCTCTGGGAATATTGCCTGCATTGTTCCTTCAAGCGCTTCCCCTTTATACAAAGCATTTCTTTCTTCTTCCGATTTAACCATCTCCTTTGCGTATGCAATTATTTTCTGTGCTATCACAAAATATTCTGAGGCTGATCTCTTAGGCGGGGCATATCCATAATACTCATCAGCAGTGCCTTTAAGTGTATCTATTACCTCTTGAATATTTTCCCAGATACCTCCATACTTTAGATTCAGCACTGAATCACTCGCTATTTTTACTCTTAATTCCTTTTCGAAGTCATGCTTCTTCTTCATAAGATAAGGATTTCTCAATCCGTACAATCTTCCAGCATATGACTTCCTTCCATTACCGTAACTCATAACTTTATTAAGTAATTCAAATTCTCTTTCGGGATGGGCTTTAAATATTTCAAAATATACTTTATAAAGTTCTTCATAAGTTCTTAGTCGCTGCTTATAAATAACATCTCGTAAATATTCTAAGTTTGTAATAGAAAGTAACCGATCCGTATGACCAGGTCTACCAACCACAAATATTGGTTCACTCTCTTCGGCTCCCTTTTTACTCCATTTAAAATGATCATTCGATTTCACTGGTATGCCATTTTCATCATATGCTCTATAAAACATGAAATCCAGTTCATATCTCGGATAAGTAAAATTATCCCAATCCCATCCCGTAGCAGCAATTTGAAAATCGGGAGCCATCACAAGACGAATATCACTATATCTTTTGTATGAATAGAGAGAAAACTTCCCTCCATTGTAAAGAGTAACTACTCTACATTTTAGATTGGTTTCACTCTCAAACTTTTTCACTAACTCTGTCTTGATTGAATCTCTCAGTTCGATCTTTTCATCATAAGTTTCCCCTTTCTCCATTTCTGCTTTAACTTCATAAGTTACATCGGTGATGGAAATTAGTTGATCAACATACAGATTTGGAACAGGTACTTCATCTTCTAATTCTTCCGCATAAAATCCATCTTTCAACCAATTTTCACCTACATTTTGAATTGAAGAAAGCTTCCCCCGACCACAATGATGGTTAGTCATTATCAATCCGTCCTCTGATACAAATGCTGCTGAACATCCTCCACCGAATTGTAGTGCGGCTCTTTGAACTTTACTAAGCCATTCATCGGTTGGTTTAAAATTATACTTCTTCTCAAATTTTTCAACCGGGACATCATCGAAAGTCCACATTCCGCCAAAATCATTTAATGAATATTTTACTGTATCTAGGTCTATCGGTTGATAGAGATCGACTTGCGCTGTTAAGGAAAAAGTTAAAATTATAAATAGAAGTAATACTTTTCTTAAAATCATTATATATTCCGATATAAGTCTTAAAATATTTGTTAGTGTAAAAATAATATTTTAGTAGTTAATATTATTAATCTCATTAACCTTGAAGGTCAGCATTTTTATATTATATTTTTGTATTAATAATGTTTATTTCTGTTAAATTTATAATATTGTTTTGACCTTCAAGGTTACATTTATTTTATTTTTGGAGAAGAAGATGATATTTTCAAATAAATATTTCATACAATTATTGCTACTTCTATTCTTTATCACATTCACTATTAGCGGACAAGTTGTTAAACTCAAAATAATTGAGACAACAGATACTCACGGGGCAATATTTCCATACGACTTTATGAATGCCAAACCGAATAATAATTCATTAGCACAAATTCATGCATATGTTGAGGCAGAGCGCGCTGATACAACACAAGAAGTAATATTACTCAGCAATGGAGATATTCTACAAGGAACACCTGCAGTTTATTATTACAATTTTGAAAAAGCAGATGAACCTCATCTCTATGCAGAAGTCATGAATTACATGAAATATAATGCCGGAAGTGTAGGTAATCATGATATTGAAACTGGTCACACAGTTTACGATAAATTTGCAACTGAGTTAAATTTTCCATGGCTTTCTGCAAACTCTATTAATATTGAAACGGAAGAGCCTTATTTTAAACCATATACAATTATTGAACACAAAGGAATTAATGTAGCAATCCTTGGAATGACTACACCTGCAATACCCAAATGGCTCCCTCCTAAAATTTGGGAAGGGATGAGATTTGATGATATGATTGAAACGGCAAAAAGATGGGTTCCAATTATCAATGAAAAAGAAAGTCCTGATATTATGATCGGTCTTTTTCATTCTGGTGTTGATTTTACATACGGTAAACAAACTGCTGAGACTTATAAAAACGAAAACGCAACAAAGTTAGTTGGAGAGCAGGTGCCGGGATTTGATATTGTATTTTCTGGTCATGATCATCAAGGTTGGAATGAATTTATAACAAATTCTGAGGGAGAAAAAGTTTTACTGATAGGTGGAACTAGCTCCGCACGTGTGTTGGCAGAGGTTTCAGTAACATTGACTTTTAACTCTTCATGCGAAGAATGGGAAAAGGAAATATCTGGTAAACTTATTAATTCTAAAGATTATAAGGCTGATACAACTTTCCTTAAAAATTTTGATATTCAGTTTCAGGAAGTTAAAAAATATGTATCTAAAAAGATCGGAGTTTTTTCTGAAACAATTTCTTCAAGAGACGCTCTCTTTGGTGATTCCCCTTTTGTTGATTTAATCCATACGATTCAACTTGATATTTCTAATGCAGATATTTCACTAGCGGCACCTCTTACATTCAATACTAAAATTGATAAGGGTAATATTTATGTGAAAGATATGTTTAAACTTTATAAGTATGAAAACTTGTTATACACAATGACACTATCTGGCAAAGAGATCAAAGATGTATTGGAGTATAGTGCAGGGAAATGGTTCAACGAAATGAAAGATCAAAATGATGATTTATTAAAATTTATTAAGGACGAAAGCGGAGAGCTGAAGTGGTCCCAGCGTTCGAATTCACCAATGTTAGAAGATAGATTTTACAATTTTGAATCTGCCGCTGGAATAGATTACATTATTGATGTTTCAAAACCAATTGGAGAAAGAATCACTATTACTTCAATATCTGACGGAACTAATTTTGAAGAAGATAAAATGTATAAAGTTGCATTAAACTCATACCGAGGTAATGGTGGCGGAGGGCATCTAACTTATGGAGCAAAAATTCCAAATGAAGAATTAGTATCTAGAATAATAACCTCAACAGAAAAAGATCTGCGATTTTACTTAATGAAATGGATTGAAGAAAAAGGAAATGTCAATCCGAAGACTGATGAAAACTGGAAGATCATTCCCGAAGAATGGGCAGAAAAAGGAAAGGTGAAAGATTATAAATTATTGTTTAAGAATTAAACAATTAGAAACCTTTGAATAACATATCATTCCTGTTCTCAGTTCTTTTGAGATACTGGAATCTCTAATATTTTAGGAGATTCCGGCCGGCAAGGCAGGCACAAAAGACAACCGGAATGACAGTCTATAGTAGGTTATTCAAAGGTTCCTTTTAATTTAACGGTTTTGTATATGAAACGTATTGTTTTGATAGAAGGAAACTTTTCGGAAAGCATAAATGTAATAAAAAGCACAAGCTTTAATGACTTGCGCTTACAGTTGTTTTTTATATACGTTGTTGTAACACGTTATTTATTTTTTTATTAATTCAATGGTGAATGATGTTCGTGAACCATCTTCCAACCATCATTTGTTTTAACGAATAATAGAGTAATTTGGTCGTTTACCACAACAAGATCATCACCGAATTTTAGGTGAAAATCGGAGTGAAAGGTTAAGTTGGCTACATCACCATATACTGCAATTTGCAAATCTTTCGCGTCGAATTTCACCACCTCTGTTACTGAACCAAAAACATTGCGTTCATGAGTTTCATTTGCCTCACTTCCATTACGGGGTTCCCCGTTTTTGAATTCGGTAAACTTAGGACCATAGGCATGATAAGAGATTAATTTATCAATATCTCCGTCTTTAATACTTTGTGCAATTGCACCAAATGTTTCCATCACTTCTTGCTTTGCTACAGGAAATTCATTGTCTATAATGTTTGAAGTGTCAGTTGTTGTAGACACTGGATCATCTTCACAACCGACAAATATTAAAACTGTAAAAAGAACTACTAAATAAAATAATTTTTTTAACATGATTTTTCTCCTTTTTTTATTTGAAATGTGTTACAACGTGATTTTATTTGAATTAATTTCTATCATCAAAAAATATTTTCGCTGAATAAGTCCCACTTTTTCCTTCATCTGAAGATGGGAAATAATATTCCCACTTGCAGTATTGTTCACGATCATCTAAATTATAGCCTATTGCTTTTATAGTTGTACCAGTAGAGGTTGTTTCCCCTGTCCAATCTCCTTCCCAATACCCATTCTTCGTTTCAAGACTAAATGTTCCGTAACAAGAACCTTCATTGTTCGAATCAAAATTATGGTTTAATTCAATTTTTCTTAATCCTGATAATTGCATATCATTAGAACTATCATTAAAAATGGCAATTTGCTTCCGAATTTGTTTTGTACCATCTTCAAATTGTGTAACTGTTCCGGGACTTTCATACTCAACGAAATTAGTTTCTCCGAAAATTTTATTTGGAGAACTGTTTGTTGGAGCTACAGGCTCATTTTCACAACCAATAATTAATAAGACTGCTAAAAAAGTTACAATATAATATGATTTCTTTATCATGGTTCTTCCTCGTTTAATTGTTAGTATTGATTTCGAAGATGAATACCCAATATGTGTGCCAATATAAGACATCTCATCGATTTTTCAGCTAAGTGGTTGCTTTATAAGGAGTAAATGGGAGTATTAAAGAAGAAATTAAAATTCATGGATTGTGAATTCGTCGATTTTAACGAATTTATTATAGTTTGCTAAACTATTTTCGACATTTTTAACGAGAGGTTTTTATTTCGATGGAATTTATAAATTGGTTTTGCCAACAATTAGCGCAAAAAATTAATGAATTAGTCGTTCCTTAAAACTACTACTTCTAGAATAATGTTCTTTTTGTCTTAACACAAAAAGAACCAAAAAAGTCAAGACTGCATAAAATTAACTAAAAATCAGAATTTTACACTAAAAAATATGAACTCACTAAGCATCCGCTTCGTTCAAACAGCATATTTTTCTTAACGTATAAAACTCTGATTTTCTTAACGTTAATTTTATGAGGTCAATATTTATGTTCTTAAGATTTTCCCACTTTATTAAGAGTAACTTTTTTGCAAGAATTTTTGTATATGTTGATATTTTCTTGCAAATTTATCAAAATTAAATTCACTCTTTTACTTTGTTTTTTGTCCGTTATGTGTTTTATTTCAATTTTTAAGGAGCAACTAATTATAATGCTTCCTTTATTCATCATTCTTATTAATTCCTAATTTACTCATCTTATATCTAATCGTGCGTTCGGAAATCTTAAGTTGACGTGCTGCTTTTGATTGATTCCATCCACATTCTATTAAAACTTTACGTATCAATTTATTTTCATAAGCTGCTAGATTATTCTCCAGCGAATCGTCTAAATTATATTTGGGAGAGATCGCTTCTACTTTTTTCCATTCTTCTTGAAATTCTACTGGCAAAAGACTTGCATCAATTACTTTATTTTCAGATGGCACCAAAGTTACCAGCCTCTCAACAAAATTCTGCAGCTCACGGATGTTACCAGACCACAAATGATTTTTCAAGAAATCCAAGACCTCTTCATGAAAAACTTCAACCTGTTTCTGTTGTTCTGAAGAATATTTTTTAAGAAAATGGTTAGCTAACAATGGAATGTCTTCACTTCGTTCATTCAACGATGGGACAGAAATAGGATAAACATAGAGTCGATAAAATAAATCCTCTCTGAACTTCTGTTTTTCTACTAATTTTTTTAAAGATTTACTAGATGCTGTTATAATCCTCACATCAACTTTGCGGGTTTCATTACTGCCAACAGGGCGAATTTCACTTTCTTGAAGAACACGAAGTAACTTAGCCTGCATTTCCAATGGTAAATTAGCAATCTCATCCATAAATAAAGTACCTCCGTTGGCTTCTTCTAATAAACCTTTCCTAGAAAAGTTTGCCCCGGTATAGGCTCCTTTTGTGTGGCCAAAGAGCTCGCTCTCTATTAAGTTTGCCGGAATAGCACCGCAATCAATTGCAACAAATTTATTATGATTCCTCAAACTGTTATGGTGTATAGATCTTGCAATCACTTCTTTGCCCGTGCCGCTCTGTCCTTCCAACAAAACGCGAACATCACAACGAACCGCTGATTCTATTGTTTGTAATAACCGAATGAATCTATTGCTTTTACCTAATAATCCGTGTGCTTCATATTTTTTGGCGAGTATTTCTTTGGGAAATGGAGCAGCAAAATATGGTTGAATGTTATTAACATCTCTTAGATATGGTGAAACTATATCTGCAAATTTATTAAGAAACAAATAATCATCTTCTGTGAATGTTACTTCACTAATTTTACTCAATAATAATAGTGTTCCAATTACTGTTCCTTCAACTGAAAAGGGAACACACATAACTGAATTTAGCTGTACATCCTTAAATAGAGGCTGGTTGAATCGTGAGTCGACTTTTATGTTTTCTGATACAAAACCACTTTTTTTATCAATAACCCATCCACTAAAATATGTATGAATAAATTGATAAGGCCCTTCTGAATTCCCTTCTCCTTCTTTGTATATGGTTTTAATGGTTTCTCGCGTTCTTGGATTTATCATCATAATTAAAGCTGTTTCAGCATTTAATAAACTAGATACCCTTTGTGTGATTAGTCTCAGAACCTCTTCGAAATCATTCTGCTTTGCCAGTATTGAAGCTAGCTCAATTAGTGATTCTAATTTTAAATTATTCATAGATGATCTTTTTGTTTGTGGTTAATCCGGCTAATCTTTTTTTAGCATCAATATATTCCGGTAGATCTTTATCAGCGTTTTTCCATATTTCTAAAAACTTTTTAAATTCGCCAATTGCTTTTTCTTTCAATCCTTTTCCTTCATACAACTTTGCTAAACGATAATGATATTTAGGGTGAATTAAATGCAGCCCCCTAATTTTAATTTCATGAGAAATCAGTTCTTCGTAAACTTTAATTGCTTTTTCTAATTCTCCTTTTTTAATATAAATCTGTGCCAAGCCGTCTTGAAGAAGGGGAGCATTATGCACTGAGACTATTCGCCAGGCAGACATAAAGTTAGGTGGAATCTTAAAAGGCGGATTGTTTTTCAAAACCCCTTCTGCTTTATCCAAAGAATCTTCTTTAATTAGAAACATCCCATATAATAAGTTATGATGACCTGTTATAACCTGGGAACCTACACTATCCATTTTACTATTCATTTTTTTTGAGAAATAATTTATTTTGTTTAAATTATTTCTCACTGAATCCGTTTTCCCTTTTCCAATATTTGTAAGTCCAATAAAAAAAGATTTTCTTGCAGCAAAATATTCTTTTACCGTTTTACCTCTGTAATTTTGAAATTTGGAATAATTGTTAAAATATTTCCGGCTTTCGTCAAACCTTCCTTTGTCGTAGTAAATCCACCCCTTCAACCAATTAACTCGGGCAATCCAAATTTCTTCTACAAGTTCATTTGCCGTATTTATTTTATCAAGAAGACTCATTGCTTTTTTTATATTTCCCGTCCAGTAAAGATTAAAACTTGTCCACCAGATTGCTACTATCTTTAAAGACTGAGTACTTTGCATTTCATTAATTATTTCTTGCCATTTTAAGCTTTCGGAATAATCCTCTTTTAACGAAAAAAGCATCGGCAATACTCCGCTTCGTCCGAAATCATTTTTAATTTTTATTGAATTTTTGAATTGGTTTATAGCTTGATCTATTTTACCCATTTTAAAATAAATCCAGCCCAAAGTACTATAGGAATCAGTATTTTGAGGATAAAGTGATATGTATTTATTTATATTTTCTATAGCCTTTTCATACTTTCCCATATCCGCATATGTATTACCAATAAAATTATATGTTAGTCCGTCTTCAGGGTTGAGTGTTAAAACTTTGTTAAATTCTTTTAAGGCCTTCGTGTGTTCTTTTACCAGATTATAAAGGCGTCCCAGCAACAGTAACATCGTCTTTTCTCTTGGATACTTCTCTAAGCCTTTCTCTAGTATATTGATAGATTTTACTATGTTTTTTAACTCCGTCCAAGAAGAAAATGCCTCTATATAAATTTTCTCTTTATCAGTAGCACGACTTTTATATTTATTTGCTTTACTAAAAGATTCTATCATTTTTGTTCTTTCAAAAAGGAAGTATTGCGCCAGTCCTATATAAAGATGAGCAACAGCAAATGTTGAATCGATTTGAATAGCCCTTTCAAAATATCTAAGTGCCTTTTTTTGGTAATATCTATTAAATTCTTCTTTACCTTTTAGAAATTGTTTGTATGCCTCCATCGAAGTTGTTGAAACGTCAGCTATTCTTAACTTAACCGATTCAATATCAGCAGCTTTAAGACCAATACCTTCTGCAATTTCGTCACTTAAATAATCTATTTGATTATTTAAAATACTCTCCAAACCACTAGTCTTTGTGTTAGCACTTTTTATCAATTTCTTAGTTGATGCATCTAAAACCTTTATATCAGTAGCAAATACATTACCCGCTTTTACAAAACTACCTAAAACAATGGCGTCTATACCTTCCATACGACACAACTCAAAGCCCAAGTCCTTAGTTATTATTTCTACGCTATCCTTATCTATTTGTTTTAATAAGTCGTGCATCCTCTCCCAAGTTGTAACTCGTAGGTGTTTTAATTGTTCAAGGTTTGTAATTAATAAATTAGGAATAGCTTTTTGAAGGTAGTTATAAGTTGAATCGCCTGTTTGATTTTCAAAACCAACAACTGCAATAGTTACAGGAATATTCTTTTCTTCTTCTAAAAACAAGGGCTTGGTTAAATAAAATATAATGGCTGCTAATAGTATAATTGCAGTAGAAAGAATTGTGGTCTTAATCCTTTTCTTGTTTTTCTTTAGTTGAATAATAGATTGTGTGCTATCCGAAATGGTCGATCCATTTGTAAAGCTCTCTAAATCAGCTAGCATTTCTTCAACTGTTTGATATCTTGAGTCAACATCTTTTTCTAAAGCTCTTACTACAACTTGTTCTAACTCTAACGGAATATCCGACTTTAAGGATGTAATTTTTTCAGGTTGTTTATCAAGAATGGAGTAAATTAAAACTTGATCGTAATCTCCTTTAAATGGTAATTGACCGGTCAGCATTTCATACATTACAACACCCAAAGACCATATGTCCGATTGTTGAATAGCTTCTTTTCCTTGGGCTTGTTCAGGAGAGATATAAGCTATCGTGCCAGACGTTCTATCAGATCTAGTAATTTTAGAATAGGCGCTGCTTTTTGCTAAACCAAAATCGAGTATCTTTACTTTGTTTTTATCTGTAATAAAAATATTTGCTGGTTTTATATCTCTGTGAATAATCCCCTTTTCATGGGCAGCTGATAATCCCTCTAATACTTTAATTAAAATTTTTATAATAGTATCAGTTTTTAATAGTCCGGCATTAATCTTTTCCCTTAAAGTTTCTCCCTCATAATAATCCATACAAATAAATAATTGTCCCTCGTCTGTTTCATCTATTTCGTGGATTGTACAAATATTATGATGCTGTAGTGATGAAACTGCCTTCGCTTCATGAATGAATCTTTGTTTTGCTTCTTCATCTAAATGAAATGTTGGAGGTAAAAATTTGAGTGCAACAAAACGATCTAAATTAAGGTCTTGGGCTTTGTAGACAATACCCATCCCGCCAGCGCCTAATTTCTCAATAATTTTATAGTGAAAGATTGTTTTACCAACATGTCCACCTTCATTTTGGTGTATCATTTTATTTTGCACTTATTTTGTTTGATATAAATAATCATATAGAATCATTATATCATCAATCTAAGAGATTAGGAAAGGAAATTCTTGAGAACAGTCTTTTTGGATGACATAACTCAACCATAAGTGGTTATTAAGCTAATAAGAGTTTATTTAAAAGACAAGTGGTATTTTATTAGGGTTAAGTTGTTTTGCAATACGTTATTCAAAGAAAAATTTGGATTTAAGAATTAAAAATTCGTAAGCCGGTTTAGAAATCCAATCTCGTATTACGAGATTGGATTTCTATAAAAATTAACTCCCCTCAGAATGATCATCTTCACCATTTTTCTTAGCTAAAGATTTTTCAGGAATTTTGCCAACCTCAAGTTCGTCAGCAATTCTTTCTGCATTACCAATATATTTTAGTATTTGTAAAATTGCTTCTGAAGAGACTGAAACCATTCTGTTGCTTGTCGGATTATACAAAAAATTACCCGGAATTGACTCTATATTTCCATCGAATGCTGCTCCAATAACTTCTGCGTTTTTATTCAGAACTGGACTACCGGAGTTTCCACCGGTAATATCATTAGTAGAAATGAAATTATACTGCGTACTCATATCAAAACCCTCTTTCGGATTCAACCATCTATCTGGTAAACCCCAAGGATATTTTTTGTGGTTCGAATAGTATCTATCGTACATTCCATAAAAAGTTGTTTCGGTAGGAGCAATTGTTCCGTTGTAATTATAACTTTTAAGTTCACCGTCACTTATACGAAAAGTAAATGTTGCATCTGGTGGAATAGATGTCCCATAAATTTCAAACATTGCTCTACCAAGTTCACTTTCTAATACTTTCTCTGTCTCTTTAGCTTCTGTTCTCTGTGCTGAGTAAGCAGCATATACTTCCTCAGATCTTAAGATAAAATCGATAAGAGGATCACTGGAGTTTAGAATTGCATCTCCGCCCTGTTTGGCCAGTTTAACTATATCCTCTGCATTCAATATTGAAGAATTACTCTTTACATATTGAACTGCCTCTTCACCTTTCAATCCAGCACACATTTTTTGAAGAAATGGATCATTTTCTTCTAAGTTGAGGTAAAGATATTCAATTCGTAAAGCAAGATTCTTGTCTTCTAAAGCTGGTTTAATGTCAGACGGATAAATTGAATTTATAGTTGAGTCGAGTTTTGCTTCTTTATAATTAGGACTTCTTTCCTCTTCCGATAATTTCAGCTGTCTCGCTAATTTTATCATATCTTTAGCAATAACAAAATACTTTGGAGTACTTCTTGAACTCAAAGTATAAGCACTTATTTCAGAAGCATATTCCCTTTGTTCATTGACAACAGATTCTATTGCATCCCATAAATGACCATATTTTGAATTGAGCTCAGAAGATGCAGCAACAGATGCTTTAAATTCATCTTCAAAATCTTTTTTCCTTGCCATTAGATATTCGTCGATTAAAAACTCATACATTCCTTTAAATACCTTTGCGCTATTACCAACATAAACCATTCGGTCTTCGTAGAATCTTGCATTCGCACTATCTTCAGTAATTAATTCATTATAGTTTTTAACTTTTCCGTTCATGAGAAATGACATATTCCGATAAGTATAATCCCGCATATATTCTAACTGAGCCATTGTTTTAAGCCTGAATGTTGACCCTGGATTGCCGGTGACAAAAATAGGTTCATTCTCCTTAGCGCCATCTTCGCTCCACTTAAAATAGTGGTTAGTTTTCAATGGATTTCCATCGTCATCATATACGCGCATAAATGCGAAATCGGGATTATATCGTGGATAAGTGAAATTATCCGGATCACCGCCATAAAGGCCCATTCTTGATTCATTTATATATACTGCGCGAACATCTTTATATCTTCTGTAGCCATACAGTGAATATCTCCCGCCATTGTAAAGAGATGTAATTTTACAAATAAGATCAGTTTCATCTGAATATTCTTTTTCTAATTCTGCAATTTTTCCTTTTCTAATCCTTGCTTTGTTCGAAATGTTTTCTACAGTATCAAGTGCAGAGAAAATTTCATCTGTTACATCTTCTATTAACATCAGTTGATCAACATGTAGATTTGGGACTTTCCTTTCATCCTCAAGGGTTGGAGCATAAAATCCGGTTGCATTAATATCTTCACCCTCTTCTTCAAAACGCGATGTAACAAAATCCACACAATGATGATTGGTCATTACTAAACCATCTTCAGAAACAAATGAAGCACTGCACCATGTTCCGAATTTAAGTGAAGCTTTTTGAACTTTTTCTAACCACGCTTCAGTCGGAGAAAAAGAATAAGTATCCTCAAAATAATCTAATGGTGCATCTTCCAGAGTCCACATTTTACCCGTGTCAAATTTGTACGATTGAACTGTATCGGGATCGAAATATTTATAAGTTGAATTTTTCTCTGTTATTTGTGATGTTGAACATCCTCCAGTTATCACAAAAAGAGTAATAATAAAATAACTTAAATAAGTTTTCATTTTTATATCCTTCAAAATTGAAATTATTTGTTAAGCTAAAATAATAATGATAAATAAGATTCCCAACATGGTTTGCCGGATTATATCAAGTCATTTTAATAAATTGAATAATTATTTTAGATATATGCCTTAGGAAAGAGATTTGGTAAAATATGTCTTTCATCTTCTCGTGTCCCGTTACAATGTGTACACTTTTTCACATTGTAAATTATTGGGATATCATCGAAATCTGCTTTAATAAAATCAACAACTGAAAAGCAGTTTTTGCATTGGATCATGTGATGAGTAAGCACTTTTTGCCTGCATTCAGGACAGAGAAGAAGTCCATCATTACTGACTAAATCTCCTTGTTTAAAAGGAAATGTTTTTTTACATCTAGAATTATCACACCTTGCAAATTTTTTAGAGATAGTATTTTTTGTTTCGATAGAAAAATCTCCATATTTTATCTAAACAAACGTAATTCTTTTAAATATTTAATTCTATGCATAAATAAATCCTAAATTATAATTACTTTATTGAGATTTATACCATTATCTAATATCTTATTAATCGAATTATAGAATATAATTGAACACTTTCAGGAGGCAATAATGGATAAAATTCCCGGCTTTAAAGCCTATGACATTCGAGGAAAAGTACCATCAGAATTGAATAACGATATTGCTTACAAAGTTGGTAGAACATTTGTAAAGTTAAATAATGCTAAAAAGGTTATTATAGGAAGAGATGTAAGAACATCCTCTCCGGAATTATCTGAAGCATTAGCAAATGGATTAACCGATGCAGGATGTGATGTGGTTGATCTTGGGTTGTGCGGTACGGAAATGATCTATTTTTCAACTCCATTCCTTGATGCTGACGGCGGTGTGATGATCACTGCAAGTCATAATCCTCCTGAATATAATGGATTGAAGTTTGTAAAAAAAGGCTCAGTGCCGATGGGATACGATTCAGGGCTAAGCGAAGTCGAACAAATGATTCTAAATGATGATCTTGGTGAAATAGCAGAGCAAAAGGGAGAAGTAAAGACCATTGATGTAATGAAAGAATTTATTGACAGCCTTGATAAATTTTATAATGCTGATACAATGAAACCATTTACTGTTGTTGTAAATTCCGGCAACGGTTGTGTGGGTCCAGCGCTTGATGCAATTGAAGATAAACTTCCTATAAAAATGATTAAAGTTCATCATGAACCCGATTCATCTTTCCCGAATGGTGTTCCTAATCCTATAATCCCGGAAAATCGCAAATCCACCATTGATGCTATGAAAGAGCATAATGCTGATCTTGGTGTCGCTTGGGACGGAGATTATGATAGATGCTTCTTCTTTGATGAGCAAGGCAATTTTATTGAAGGATATTACATTGTTGGGCTTTTAGCTAAATCAATTTTGAAAACTAATCCTGGTGGAAAAATTGTCCATGATCCGCGACTAATTTGGAATACAATTGATATTGTGGAAGAAGCTGGTGGTGAAGCAGTTGTTTCTAAAAGTGGACATGCTTTTATTAAAGAGAAAATGCGCGAAGTTAATTCTATTTATGGTGGAGAAATGTCGGCACATCATTATTTCAGAGATAATGCTTATTCTGATAGCGGTATGATACCATTCCTTTTGGTAATGCAGCTAATGTCTGATGAAGGTAAAAATCTTTCTGAGCTAGTTGGTGAGATGATCGAAAATTATCCTTGCTCGGGTGAAATCAATACTACACTTGAAAATCCGAAAGCTAAGATCGATGAGTTAAAGGAAAAATATTCTGACGGTAAACTTGACGAGCTTGACGGTATTAGTATAGAATATGATAGTTGGAGATTTAACGTAAGAATGAGTAATACTGAGCCATTAGTTCGTTTGAATGTTGAGTCAAAAGGTGATACTGAATTAATGAAAGCAAAAACAGAACAATTGCTTAGCATAATTAGAAGTTAATTTTAATATAAACTATGTCATTCCGGTATGTTTTTAAGCCGGAATCTTAAAACTTACATAGATTCCCATTATGGCATTTGGGAATAATAAAGTTTTTTGTTTTTCAAGAAATGGAATTTTTATGACACCAGATATTGAAATAATTGAAAAAGAGTTCGGAAATGTAATTGAAGTTGAGGAATTAGCACCAATGACGAAAATGCCATCAGTCATGGGTAAAAATTTTGCTGCAATTAAAGAGTATTTGGATAAAAACAACTTAGAATATAGAGAAGCCCCTTATGCAAAATATTTGGACATCGATTGGGATGCTCAAATGAGAAAAGGCTTCTTAGCAAATTTTATTGAAGTATTTACTAAAAAGTGGCATTTTAAAGTTGGATTTGTAATTCCAAGTAAAGTAGATGATTTTGAAGAAATGAAATCTGATTTTATTCCACATAAAAGATATATTCAAACTATGCATTTAGGTGCTTATCATAAAGTTGGAAATACATATAAAAGACTTTATGCATATGCAAAAGAGAATAGCTTAAGACTGGGTGATATTTCTTATGAATTTTATCTAAATGATCCAAAAGAAGTAAAGAAGGACGAATTAGAAACTAGAGTATTAATTCCAATTGATTAAATAATTGAACAAATCTGATTTTAATGCGTCGGAAGAATACAAAATTTTATAATGGGAGATGTTATGGCTGATCAAAAAGAAAATGCAATTGATGTGGATAGATTATTAAAGAATAAACTAAAATCAATCAGTATTGCTGACCTTGAAAATGGTATTGCTAAAACTGTTACTGATATTGTTGGTGAAGATTATAAATGTACTATCGGCGATGTTAAATACACAATGTTTAGTAGTGCTGATTTTCATGTTAAAATTGAACTTTCGTACAATCCTGAAAAATAAACGAATCGTTGCATAGAAATTTACCGCACAGAAAAGCCTAACTTAATTTCTGGTTAGGCTTCGACTTTACTCTCTGCTTGAACCCATATTTTTTAAATTAAAAATCTGCCCTTCGGCAAATAATTCATTTTTGCATTAAAATTATCAATTGATGGGAAAGGTGAGCTTAATGAATTATTTGGGTTGAATAAATAACAATATTTCCTTTACTTGTTCCTTAAATTATTCAAATTATTCAAGGAATATAACTTATCCTTTTACATATACTTATAATCATTGCAACAGTTTTAGCTCTTTGGGGAGGTGCAGTGTGGGTAGTTGAATCAGCATCTCGTATAGCAAAGAAATTTGGACTTTCTCAGTTGGTTATAGGACTTACAGTTGTTGCGATTGGTACATCTGCACCGGAGTTCGCAGTATCCATCTCAGCTGCATTGGCTGGGAAATTATCAATTTCAGTAGGCAATGTTGTTGGCTCTAACATTTTTAACCTTGGAATCATTCTTGGTTTCGTAGCAATTCTTAGTTCTGTAAAAACTGACAAAACTTTGGTTCACCGTGACGGAACATTGTTAGTAATTTCTGGTTTGATTCTTCTATTATTCTTTTATGATCTTCAGCTTTCTCTTTTCGAAGGAATTTTATTAGTTCTAACTCTATCAATTTATATATTTGTACTGCTGCGATCAAAATCACCAATCGAAGAGGAAATTCCAGAGGGTGAATTTGCCTGGAAAGATGTTCCAATGCTGATCATTGGAATTGGACTGATTGTCAGCGGCGCTCATTTTCTTGTCGATTCAGCTTCAGAAATTGCTAGAACTTTGGGGATATCTGAGTGGATGATCGGTATCACCATTGTTGCCGCGGGTACATCAATTCCAGAATTTGCAACTTCTACAGTAGCAGTTATAAAGGGGAAACATGGTATTTCAATTGGTAATCTTATAGGAAGTGATCTTTTTAATCTTTTGGGTGTACTAGGAGTAGCCTCAATTATCCGTCCTTTATCCATTAGTCAAAGTGATTATTACAGTATCATTATTCTTGCTGTTTATTTATTACTTTTACTCTTAATGATGCGTTTAAGGTGGCAAATTGGAAAGTTAGAAGGTTCAATTCTTATTTTACTTGCTTTATTCAGATGGTGGATAGTTACAGTATTATAATTCAAACTATTGAAGATTTAAAAAAATAGTATTAAATTTGAAATCCGTTTTGATTGAACTTTGTAAAAAGTTGTTGGGTGCATAGCTCAGTGGTAGAGCATCTGCCTTTTAAGCAGAGGGTCCCTGGTTCGAGCCCAGGTGCACTCACTAACCTAAAAGTCTCACATTTTCATGTGGGACTTTTTGGTTTTAAATTGTTTTCAACTAGGCGAGAAGTTTACCCCGATAGGAAAATTAGTGCATTTTTAATTATAATTTCCGTATTGGGATGCACTCACTAAACAAGAAATCCTTTTAACGTAAGTTAAAGGGATTTTTTGTTTTAAATAAAATGTGGGAAAATATCACTTTTCTCTTTATCTTCTTCACTCTAAAGCTTTGGGTAGCTTAATATCTTCCTTATTATATGGAGCAATGAAGATCATATCCTGAATAAATTTAAGACATTCTTCTTTTGAGTCAAATTTATATTCGATTAACATCTTCTGTTTAATTTTAAATGTCTCGTTGAAGTCTCGATAGTCGCAAACAATGGAAAATTTATTCTCTCTAATACCAAGATAGCATTGACAGTCCTCAACAAAATGTATTTTTTCAATCGAATCAAATTTGCTTTTTAAATCTGAGCCATATTGATGATTAATTTTTTTCATTGAAAATTATATTAACTCTATTAAAATAACATACGAAAATAATTTTATTAATGTAAAGACATTAATTCTGATAAGAATTACTGTTTTTTCTTTACATCTCTACTTTTTTTTTCTAAATTTAGATATGCCAATTTATTTGGCATCCAACCAAGTTGGAAAGGTTCGCCCTCTACCTTTCTAGCTTTAGCCTAGGGGAAATGCTTTTGCATTTCCCCTTTTTTATTAAAATATTATATGATAATACCTTGTGTCTTTTATTGTTTTTCCTTAATTTAAGGCATATGGATTAAATTTCTACTATTTTTAAGGCGAGAACATGGCTGGGTGTCTCGCCTTTTTTTTGAAATAAAATCGACAAAAAATGCGTATTTTCGCAATAATTTTTACATTCACAACTATTAGCAATACTATATGCCCTGGATCGTGCGATTAATACTTTTCGTATCTCTTATGCTTCTATCAGAATACTATTTTTTCCGAAGAGTATTCTCGTCAATAAAAACATTGTTCCCCGATTCATCATTTATAAAATTTAAAGCAGTAAAAATCACTTTATTATTTGTAATTAACTTTGTCCCAACTTTCTATTTGTTCACATGGATATTGGAATTCCTCGGTGGTCCTGATATCAATCTCCCCGATAAAAACAGACTTTTTGATATACTCTTTTATTACTCGTTTTGGGTCGCTATAATTATTTTTTTACAAACCGTAGTTATTATTCTTCCGGTAGATTTAATTCGATTTACATTTTTGTCATTTAACAAAAAAATCAAATCAAGAATAGACAGATTAACTGCAAAATTTATTCTTTTTGTTATGGTCATATTTCTCATTTATGTTCCAATACGAATAGTGATTGACATGACCCAAGTCTCAAGCAGAACAACGACCTATGAATTGGAAAACCTTAATGAAGATTTAAACAATTTAAGAATTGGGGTAATTTCGGATATCCAAGCTGACTGGTATAACAGTGAGAAAAGAATTAAAAATTATATTGATGAGTTGAATAAAACAAAACCTGACTTAGTACTAATTCCTGGAGATATGATAACTCGTAATAAAGAATCTATTCCTGTTGCTGCTAAAATGGTTGGGAAAATAGAAAGCAATTATGGAGTTTATGCCTGCGTTGGTGATCATGATAATTGGGCATACGGTAGAAATATTCTTAAAAGTAGAAATGAAGTAATTAAGCAGTTAGCAGAATATGGAGTTTCAATGTTAGATAATAATAATAGCATTCTTCAGATAGAAAATAGTCGAATTGGCATGACTTTCATTACTGACACTTATTCTGAGCGTATTAAAAATGAAACTCTTGATAGCCTAACAAATAATATAAATAATGTTGATTTAAAAATACTTATAACACATCAGCCAAACGGTAAAACAAGAGAAATGGCCAGTGAAAAAGATTATAATCTTATGGTTGCTGGACATACACATGGCGGCCAAATCACACTTTTCTTCCCCTTTATAAATTTAACTCC
>JBDLIN010000037.1:0-21944 GCA_039714835.1 Bacteroidota bacterium
GAGATAAGAGATTACAATTATAAAATTCAAGATAGTCTTTTTAATAGTTACGAGCAAAATACTATACTTTGGAAAGAACAAAGTAACGACCAAGTAGAAGAAAGTATTAAATTGTGGATGAATGAAATACACTTATGGGCAAAATCCAAATATGATTCATTATTGATTATTTTAGATGTTGATGAAGATAATCCATCAAGTAACCAATCATTTGGATTACTACAGAACTATCCAAATCCTTTTAATCCAACAACAACAATTAAATATACAATTCCAAATGTAGCCTCGAGCTTTAGCTCGAGTGTAAAGTTAATGGTTTATGATATATTAGGAAAAGAAATTACTACTCTTGTTAATGAAAATAAACAGCCTGGAGATTACGAAATAACATTTAATGCAAATACATTATCAAGTGGAATTTATTATTATCAACTTAGATCTGAGAATTATGCTGAATCCAGAAAAATGGTTTATGTAAAATGAAAATTTATCGATTTAATAGTGTCTTAATAATTGTCATGATAGTGCTTTGGGGATCAAATGATCTTCATGCGCAAGAAATTGCTAAGGCAGATACAGCGAGTAAGGCAATGGTTGTTGCTGCTCATCCAGAAGCTGTAAAAGTTGGAATCGATATGATAAAGCAAGGTGGGAATGCAGTTGACGCTGCAGTTGCAGCGGCGTTTTTAATTGGTGTTGTAGAACCTCATGCATCTGGCTTAGGCGGTGGCGGTGGGATGTTAATATATTTACAAGAGAATAAATCTTTTGAATATATTGATTATTATATGCAGAGTTCCTTATCTCCGGATTCAAATTATTCTAGAAATGATTTATATACACCACGTTCTATTTGCATACCTGGAACTCCAGCAGGATTACTAAAGGCTCATACTTTGTATGGGAAGTTACCGTTAGAAATTATTATGCAGCCGTCAATAAATATCGCCAGAAATGGTTTTGTAGTTACTGAGAATTTTTATACAAACATTCTTGATAAGCTAGATGTAATTACATTACACCAAGAAACACAAGAGTTACTATTTAAAGATGATTTCCCTATCGAAATTGGTGATATCCTAGTTAATGAGAACCTAGCATTGGTATTAGAAAAATTAGTATCGAATGGAATAGATTATTTTTATCGAGGAGAATTTGCCAATAAAGCTGTCCAAACTATTCAAGATAATGGTGGTTATATAACTGAGGAAGATTTTGAGAACTATAAACCGGTGGTTAAAAAACCTGTAAATATTTCATATAGAGGTTATGATATATTTTCTTCTCCACCTCCTCAATCTGGTTTAACAATGCTTGAAATATTAAATATCTTTGAAAACTCTACAAGTGATAAAGATTCAAAGAAATATTGGGATCTACAAAATGTACATTTGTTTTGTGAAGCAAGTAAAAGAGCTGATATTGACCGATATTCTTTCCTTGGTGATCCATCAAGTATTGATGTTCCTATTACAGGATTACTCAGTCAAGATTATGCAAATGAAAGATTTGAAGATATTGATCTAACCATAATTAAATATTCAAATAACTTGGAAATTCCAGCAGGAAATCCTTTAAATTATAATGATAATGCGAATATGCAAAAAGGTGAAGATGATGGTCATACAACCCACATTTCTGTTGTAGATACTGAAGGAAATGCTGTTTCTTTGACGCAAACGTTGGGTTTGTTTTTTGGAAGTGGTTTTACTTCACAAGGTGTTATATTTAATTCAGCAATGTCTGTCTTTTATAAGAAACCTTCTCCAAACCATATTGCTGCAGGAAAGAGACCTCTTACAACTATTAGTCCAACAATTATAATGAGAGATGGTGAGTTATTTTCAGTTTTAGGAACACCCGGTGGTGGACGAATATTTAATGTAGTTGCACAAAAAATAATTGAGTTGATTGACTTCAAAATGTCACCAACAGAAGTAATGAAGAATCCAAGATTTAATGTTAGATTTCGTTCAAAATATTTATCTATGGAAAATGGATTTAACGATAATCTGTTAGAAAAATTATCAGAAATGGGTTATAAGATAAGACACTATTCTGAATTAGATTCCTACTTTGGTGGAGTTCAATTAATATATTACGATGAGAATTTAAATGAGTTTATTGGTGTTTCTGATCCCCGGCGAGATGGTGGAGCTTTTGGTACTAACTAATTAGGAAGATTTTCTATATGAGAATAATTACAAAGATATTTATTATTGCAGTTCACATATTTACTTTTCAAATTAATATAAATGCACAGAATTCTGAGGAGTGTACAATTGGTGTTGCCAGTGGAGATGCCACAAGTGACGGCCGTCCAATTATATGGAAAACTAGGGATTATTCATCTGCTCCAAATAATGAACTTGTTTTTAATACTTCTTTCGATTTAAAATTTCTTGAGATAGTTACTGCTGGTAAAACATATGCTTGGATGGGGGTGAACGAAAATGGTTTTGCTATCTTAAATTCACTTGCTGTTGACTTAACTGCAGGAAGTAGTGGTGTTAGCAATGGTGCATTAATGCGTGATGTTCTTGGATCATGTTCAACCATAGCTGAATTTCAATCATTTCTTGATGAAACTAATAGTTCTGGCAGAAAAACACGGGGGAATTTTGCAGTACTCGATAAAACAGGTCAAGCAGCACTTTACGAAATAGATGGGACACAATATTGGAAATATAGTACTGATGATTCAACCCATGCTCCTGATGGATATATCATTAGAACGAATTTTGCTCTTAATGGTGATGGTACTAGTGGTAGTGGCTACGAAAGGTTTGAGAGGTCAACAGATCTAATCTATTCTTTTTACCAAGGAGATACATTAAATTATAAAAGTATTCTAAGGCACCAAATGCGTGATTTTTCCGATTTCGATGCGCAAGGTGTTAATGTCCCTTTTGCAGATGAATGGATTTCTGGTCGTCCCTTTGGTTATATCTATACTGACAAAAGCGTTTGCAGAGCATCATCTATTTCTTCAACAGTTATTCAAGGAGTATTATCAGGCGAATCGGAAAAATTATCTACTATGTGGACCATCTTAGGTCAACCTGCTGCGTCAATTGCTGTACCTTATTGGCCTGTCGGGGCAACACCGGATAAAGCAAATGGAAGTTCAACTGCTCCGTTATGTGATATTGCTTTACAGATAAAATCTGAACTTTTCGATTATTCAGAAAATTCTAATTACATTGACTCGTATAAATTATTAGACGGAACCGGAGGGGGACTTTGGACTAAAACTTTTCCTGCTGAGGATTCAATTTTTTATTCAGCAGAACAATTGTTGAGTGGGTGGCGGAGTAATACTGTAAATACTCAAGAAATGCTTACAGCAGAATCAGAATTTGCAACTTTTGCTTATAATGTTTTGACACAAGCATATACAGACTTAATTACAAGTGTACCAGACGCTAATTCTGAAATACAGCCCAATAGCTTTAACCTTAGTCAAAATTATCCAAATCCTTTTAATCCTAGTACAAAGATTGAATTTAATATTCCCAATTCTGGACATGTAGTTTTAAAAATATTTGATGTGTTAGGAAAGGAAGTTGAAACCTTAGTTGACGAACCGAAGTTAAGGGGGAGATATAATGTAACTTGGAATGTAAGTACAAGTAATTTATCAAGCGGTGTATATACTTATCGGATTTTTGTGAAAGGGGATAAGAACTTCATCGCTTCAAAAAAACTTATTCTTATTAAATAATTAAATTGAAAAATTTTATTAGGGCAATATTTTGAAATCGCATAATAGTTACTTCAAATTATTCAACAAATCAGGAAGAAAGTATTCATTAATAATTCTTTCTGCAATCTTTCTTTTATTTTCGATTGATACTTTACCTCAGGATGTAATATCAAAAAACGGTATGGTTGCTAGTGCCCATCCTTTAGCTTCGAAAGCTGGGCTACAGATATTAAAAGATGGAGGAAACGCTGTTGATGCGATGGTTGCGACGGCATTTGCATTAGGTGTTGTTGAACCAAATGCTTCCGGTATTGGCGGCGGTGGATTTATGATGATTAAACTTGCTGCGGAAAACAAAGGGATTACAATTGATTTTAGAGAAACAGCACCTGATAAAGCAGTTCCGGGAATGTATTATGAAAATGATGTGCCATACAAGGATCTTGTTCATGCAGGCGGAATGTCAATCGGTGTTCCAGGAACAATGGCTGGCTTAGCTTTAGCTCTTGAAAAATACGGGACTATGAGTTTATCTGAAGTACTTAATCCAGCAATTAAATATGCGGAATCTGGTTTTGAAGTATCTGAAAAATTTTCGAATATGATTGTTGAAGCTTATGATGTTATTTTAGCAAATGAAGCTACATCTCAGATTTATCTTGATGAAGGATTGCCCCTCATGGAAGGTGGAGTAATCAGTAATCCCAATTTGGCAAACACTTATTTAAAAATTGCAGAAAGGGGCGCTGATACTTTTTATAAAGGAGAAATTGCTGAAGCAATAGTCTCTGAGATGAAAGAGCAAAATGGTTTAATCACTAGGGAAGATCTTGAAACCTATTCAGCTGAAATAAAAAATCCGGTTACAGGAACTTATCGTGGTTATCAAATCATTTCTGCAGCACCTCCAACGGGTGGTGGTACTCATTTAGTAGAATTGTTGAATATACTGGAATCATTTAATTTGAAATACTTACAGCATAATAGTGTGGAATATATACATGTACTTGCTGAAGCTATGAAAATTGTGTACGCAGACAAATCTAAAAATATGGCTGATCCAGCATTTTATTTTGTTCCTGTTGATTCTTTGACGAACAAAATTTATGCACATAAAGTGCGTAAAAACATAGATCTTAATAAATGTCGAGATGATTACAGATCCTCAGAATTGTTGTATAGAGAATCAAACAGTACAACTCATTTATCTGTAGTTGACAAAGAAGGAAATTTAACTGCACTTACTCAAAGTATAAATCATTGGTTTGGATCAGGGGTTACAGTTAAAGGGACAGGAATACTTTTAAATAATCATCTTGGAGATTTTTCGAGTAAACCGGGAACACCTAATTCGATTGAACCAAATAAAAAACCTGTAAGCAGTATTGCACCAACACTTGTGTTAAAGGCTGGGAAACCTTTCCTTTCAATAGGGACACCAGGAGGCTCACGAATTATTGGTGCATTGGCACAAATAATAATTAATATCATTGACTTCGATATGGGTATTGATGATGCTATTGAAGCACCACGAGTACATGTGACAAAAAATGTATTACATGTTGAAGGGAGAATCGATTCTGTAGTTGTTTCCGGATTGATAGAGATAGGGCATAAAGTAAAGATACATCCCGACTATGATAATTATTTTGGAGGAGCACAAGGAATATTAATTGATCATAAATTAGGTGAAATAAGAGGTGGTGCCGATTCAAGACGTGACGGCGTTGCTATTGGATATTAAGTTTAAATATTATTAGGTATAAAAATGAAAAGAGTAACAAAATACTTTGTTGGTCTGATAATTTTATTTAGTGTTGGCTGTCAGACAAAAACTTTTAATGAAAAAATAAATGAGTTTTTCAAAAAGGAAAATGTCAAAATATTAGTTACAGATTCTGGTTTAGGTGGTGTTTCGGTTGCTGCTGATGTTGTTCAAAGGATGAAAAACTCAGGCGTGTTTAAAAATGTTGAAGTAATCTTTTTTAATGCTCAACCTCATGCAAAATCTGGATATAACTCAATGAAAACTGCTGAGCAAAAGATAGAGGTCTTTAATAATGCTCTTAATGCAATGGAGGAAAATTTTAATCCCGATTTACTTTTAATAGCTTGTAATACACTTTCTGTTTTATACGATTATACAGAGTTTTCTAAAACTGCAGATTTCCCGGTTGTTGGTATTGTTGGCACTGGAGTGGATCTTATAAAACAAAAAATGGATCAAGATAAAAACTCTAAGGTTTTGTTATTTGCAACGAAGACAACTGTTAAACAAGGAAAGCACAAAGAGCAATTAACTAAATTGGGAATACCCAAAGAGAATATTATTACACAAGCTTGCCCAAAACTGGCAGGACGTATTGAAAGAGGACCAGAAAGTGATACAACTAAATCTTTAGTAAATCAGTATGTAAAAGAAATTCTACAAAAAATTGATAAAAATGATTCCTTACTATTCGTGAGCTATAATTGTACACACTATGGATATGTAGATAATATCTTTCAAAATACTTTTGAACAAAATGGAATTAAAATAATAGATTACTTAGATCCTAATCCTTTTATGGCTGATTTTATTTTTGTTGAGAAATATCTTGGTCGATATGAGAGAACGGAAATATTTGTTAGAATAGTATCACAACCAGAGTTATCCCCAGGTAAATTAGGAGCAATATATGGATTAATTGAACATGTTTCAGTCGAAACAGCAGATGCATTAATGGAATACGAATATACACCAAACTATTTTGAATGGGAATCTGTTGTGAAAGGAGCTGATTAATGAATTCCAAAAGATTATTAATAATTTTATTATATTTTTTTCTAACTGAAGTATTGAGTTTTGGTTGTTCCACATCCTATGATCTTACTCAACCAGCTCAAAAAATTATTGAAAGATTTCCTAACATAGACAAAGCAATTACAGTTGAATTACTTAAGGGATCATTATATGAAACTCCAGCATTTATTTTTGATTCCGGGGAGCCTGGTGAAGTTGTTTTGATTATCGGTGGAACTCATGGAAATGAACCGGCTGGATATGAAGCAGCCCTTAGACAACTTGAACTATTGGAGAAATCTCCTCCACAAAAAGGGAAAGTAATAATTATTCCGCTAGCAAATAGGCAATCTGTTATAAATTATGATAGAAGAATTCAAGTCCCAGAAGGAGAGGATATAGAACGTGGTAATTTAAACAGATGTTATCCAGGCGATGAAAACGGACTGCCAATGGAAAAGATGGCATTTGAAATTGAAGAATTATCAAAAGAGCATAAAGTAACAATTTTTATTGATCAGCACGAAGCAAAATACTTCCACTTAAACACTCCAAAAGAAAGTAATCGAGACCAGGGACTAGGTCAAACGATTATCTATTATCCTAACGAAACTTCATCCTGGATTGTAATGAATATGATTGATGAGATTAACAGTTCAATCAGTGATTCTGATGAACAATTTTCATCAGTTGAAATGCCAATCCCTCACAGCGCAGCTTGGTGGGCAGGAAAACATTTAGATATTGCGGCTTTTACTTTCGAAACAATGAGGGAAATGGAGTTAGATAAAAGAATTAATTTTCATCTTTCACTTGTTAGAAGTGTACTTGAATTAAATAACATGTGGTAATAACTAATTTGATCTTATTTTAATTGTTATTAATGCAATTGTGAGTAATAATATTGCAGCAATAATAATCATTTTAGGTTTTGTCATCACAAAATATAAATCAGATTCACCAACTTTGTAGTTTTGATTTGGGATTAAATCTATACCATTCTCTAAGGCAATATCTTTAATATTCAGCATGTGAATTATTGGAATATTCATCTGCGTAACGATATATAATAAACTATTAACATCAAAAGATTTTATTTCTTCACTTCCAATTAGCCCATGAGCTGAAAAAATATTTGATGGAGAATTTCCAATTGCACATTGGTTTCCCCCAATATTGATAAATAAGGAAAAAGGATCATTATTAATTATAAAATCTAATTTGCTTTCTATAGCTTCATCAATGTGATTAAAAATATTCAATTTTAGATTGTTACGTTTTGCAGCTTTAATCCCTACTTCCAATCCTCCTTCCCAAAAGGATGAACCATTATCATTTTGTCCTCCGAGTGTAGCATAGCTTGTGCGGTGAGAAATTATTCCCTCTTTATATAGAAAAGATTCAATATCCCAATAGGTCATTTCAGGATAATTTGCACCAAAACTGGAAGCGCCGATTGAGCTTAGTATTAAAGGCTTTAGTCCATACGATTCAGCTGCAACTATTGCTGCTATTCCAAGAGATGGGAATGAGCCAGATAAATGAATAACAATTTGTTCATTTTTTTTTAGCTCAAGCTGATTGAACCAGAGTACAAAGAGTGCTGCAAAGTCTGGATTTGTAGAAATTTGTTTTGCCTCTATATCACCAAGAGTAGTCGTGATAGGGGAGAACTCTGTCCCAATGAAACCGGATTGTAATGGATCAAGATTTCTATTGATCTCTAAATTGAGAACCTTACGGTGCTTCCCCACACTTTGGTTTGCTTCCTTCATTCTATTTGATGCCTTTATCATCTCTGTGTATATTTCTCTGTACTCTGAGGAGGAGAAGTTATTAATCACAAATAATAATAGAATACTTAAAAGTGATAAAAATAAAAGTTGCCCAAATGAGAATTTTACATTCGGAAGAAAGGATTTGTATAGTTTTTTACTTTTCATTTCAGAATTAAAACTCTAATACAGTAAAATCAGAATTAGGTAAGTTATTGTAACGACAATTATCATTGACATGATTGTTTTATATATACCTTGTCTGAAAAATTCATTTGCTATTAATCCTGGTATAATATATCCGATAGCTTGAAGCTCAAGATTAGTTTCAGGAAGAATGAACTGAAGATTATCAAATCCAACTCTTAAAACAAACCCAATTAAGATCATTAAAAAGAAGCGTCTTCTTCCAAACAGCACTGTATATTGAGAAATCGCATACACAATTGCATATACTATAATACTAATTATTACAGTTACAAATAATCTTTCAGGTTCATTTACAAATAAGGCTAAGTAACCTGGGACAATGATTCCCCCTGCAGTTAGTCCGCTTATCTCAAAAAATAAAAAACCTATAACTATGCCTATACCAAAAGAAGTTAACAACATTAACTTTTTATCTCCGATTTAATATCTGAAAGCTGACTTACCATTGAGTTGAACTCCTCCATACCTTTGTAATTCCCAATACAAAATAGATGAGTTTCCTTAATTTTACCAGATTGAATTTTATTCAACACATCATCCGCAGATACATATTCAATATTTTGTGTTTTTATATTATTTCTAACAAGAGAGTGTCTTGCCATCCGCTTTCCATCACCAGTCAGCCAGATTTCTGCCTCAGGAAAATTACTTATAATATACTCAGTAAAATGAATTGTTCTTAAAGGTCTGTCCATTCTACAATTAAAGAAAAATATTTTATCATGAGCTTTAGCTAATTCGTCAACATTGAAACTAACAATATTTTGTAGTGTCATAATATCATTGACAGAAAATAAATTCCATACAATAAAATTTTTATCTGGGATATCACTTTTTATTTTATGATCAATTGAAATCCATTTGGTTTTAAATTTTTCAAGAGTAATATTATCATCTATATTAAGGTCAGTACTAAGAGTTTTAATCAAAGACCAATTATCATGCACAATATCTATCGGGATATTACTTAAATTAAAGTTACAAGAATATTTTGAGACAACGTTAGTATTGTTTATTGATATTCCAAAAGCCATCATCTTTTGATTAGTCTCAGCAGTAAGGTAAACGATAGAATCATCAGATATACACTGAGAAATAGTTAAATAATTATCTTTAATATTTTTCCCCATAACTTCTTCATGATCGGGTTGAATATTTGTAATTATCGTATGGTGTGGTTTAAATATTGATTTTGCAAGGAGGTGTTGTGTCTCAGATTGCAGAGCCATACATTCAAGAATAACAGCATCAGGATTCTTCCGAGAAATGTTCCTTAGCAGTTTTAAGTTTTCTATTATACTTGCTGGTGCATATCGATTAATCTTAGTATCATTTCCTTCATGATCAATTATAATAGGCATTTCACCGGTTGTCTTAGCAAATACTTTCTGACCATTTTCTTTAAGGATTTCATAGATTATTTTAACAGTGGTTGATTTGCCTCTAGTCCCATTAACTAAAATTCTTAATGGGATTCTATTTAAACGTTTAGATAATACACTATATTCAATTAATAGGTAGGTTAGAAGTATTATGATGACTGCTAAATAATAAAATATCATAGGCATAAAATTAATAACTCTAACCTATTTAAACAAATAAAACATGTTGTACTCATCTTCAAAAAGTTATAATTAAAATTTCTGCTCCTTATTGACGAAAATAATAGTAAACAAGAACTGATATTGAGATATTCTTTAAGTTGGAATAAGTAAAGTAATTATAAGGGGTATAGAATTATTCTCTGATTGTCTTACAAATAACTTTTGAAAATATCTTTAGGAATCCTGAAATAACATCTGATGACAAAAAGATAGTTTAAGGAATTCTGATAGACGATCAGCATAGTCATTTGTTTTTTACATATATTTTCTTTTTTGTACTTATACTTATCTTAGTACTCTTCTGGAGGTAAATCAATATCCATGAACCTTTCATCTAATTAAGCTCACTTTAGCATTTAAGATTATAGTTGTTTAATTAGGAGGAAAATATTGGTATTTTTTATAATGAAAAAAGATTTGATGATTTTAATAATTCTATTCACCTGTACACTTAGCTATGGGCAGTTACATTTAATTGACAATGGTCAAACTTATCCCTCCTTTAAGTATTCTGATTCTATTAATGTAGAGTCACCCTATAATTTAGAATTAAATAGAGAACTATTTTTACTAGGGAGTGGTGTTTTGTTAGATATTACTGGATTGATTATTAGCAGTAATATTTCACCTCTTACTCCGCAGGAAATAAATGAACTGGATCTAAATGATATTAATAATTTTGACAAAAATGCAATTAAACCATATAGCGGATCATTAAACGGAGACTATTTTCTGTATGGTTCATTCCTATTGCCTTTAACATTTTTAGCAAATGATAATACTAGACGTGATTGGCAAATGTTAGGAGTAATGTGGCTTGAAGTTTTAGCAATTCAATCTGGTGTAAATCTTATTGTAAAAGGTCTTACAAAAAGAACTCGTCCCTATATGTATGATCCAAACACTCCTTTAGAAAAAAGACAATCCGTAGATGCAAGATTTTCCTTTTATTCTGGTCATACTTCTACCACAGCAGCAACTACATTTTATATAGCCAGAGTCTTTTCCGATTATTTGTCAAACGAGTTAGTGAAAACAATTATTTGGACTGGTGCTGTCATATATCCTGCACTAACAGGCTATTTGCGGATGAATACTGGGAACCACTTTAGAACAGATGTGATAACAGGATATCTAATCGGTGCTGCTATTGGATATTTTATCCCAGAAATGCATTTAAGAAATGAATCTCTGAATGTTTCATTTTATAAAAACTTTTTTAATAAAGGTGTTAGTATAAACTTAACCTATTCATTTTGAATATTCCCAAAATAATTTTCACCAAAAATAAGATCCAAGACACAATTTGGAAATTAAATCTTAAATTTTGAGTCTCTTCAATAACTTCCTTTCTTCTTCAAATTAAATCAGGTTACCATTTTTGGCATATTTTATTGTAAAACAGTTCTTTAAGTTTAGTCATTGATCATAATTATTAATTCGCTTTTGATCATAAATTATAACAATTGGAACTTGAATAAATAGAGTTAATTGTAAAAAAAGGCACTTTTCAGTAACTTTGAAATTACGAAAAACTGGAGAAATTAATGCTGCAAGGAATATTTAAGAAAGTATTTGGTGATAAGAATGAAAAAGCCATGAAAGATTTATGGCCGATGGTTGATGTTATCAATAGCGAGTATGAAAAAATAACAAATCTTAGTGATGATGAGTTACGTGAAAAAACTAATGAATTCAAAGAAAAAATTCAATCTTATACTGAAGAAACGCGAAATAACATTGAAGAGATAAAGACAAAACTTAAAGCTGATAGCATTGAAGAAGATAGAAATAGTTTATACGATAGACTTGATGATCTTAAAGATGAATTAGATCATAAATATGAAGAGATATTAGATGAACTATTGCCAGAGGCATTTGCTGTTGTAAAAGATACGTGTCGTCGCTTAGTTGGCAAATCATGGGACGCTGCAGGTACAAAAGTTGAGTGGGAAATGGTCCCTTACGATGTTCAGTTGATAGGCGGTATTGTTTTGCATCAAGGTAAAATTGCCGAGATGGCAACTGGTGAGGGTAAAACGCTTGTGGCAACTATGCCTGTTTATTTAAATGCTCTTACCGGACGCGGAGTTCATCTTGTAACTGTTAACGACTATCTAGCAAAGCGTGATAGTGAATGGATGGGGGAAGTTTACAAGTTCCATGGCTTAACAGTTGGTTGTATAATAAATACTATGGATCCTGAGCAGCGTAAAGAGATGTATGGACGAGATGTAACTTACGGAACCAATAATGAGTTCGGATTTGATTATCTCCGCGACAATATGGCAATCTCTGAGGAAAATTGTGTGCAGAGAGTTCATAATTATGTTATTGTTGATGAAGTTGACTCTGTACTTATTGATGAGGCAAGAACTCCTTTGATTATTTCGGGTCCAGTTGGAAATCCTGATCATAAATTTTATGAAATGAAACCAAAAGTTGAAAGACTTATGAGGAAACAGACTGCTCTTGTTGCACAGTTGGTTCAAGAAGCAGAATCGATTTTGACATCGGGAAATGGCGATAAAGAAGCAGCTGGGAAAGCGTTATTACGTGCACATAGGGGTTTGCCTAAAAATAAGAGATTAATAAAATTATTGAATGAACCTGAATATCAAAAACTTCTCAATTCAACCGAACTTGAATATTTGAGAGAAAACGCTAAGCATATGCCTGAGATTGATGAGAAGCTTTATTTTGCCATTGAAGAAAAGCAGAATTCAATTGATCTTACGGAACAAGGTCGAGATGAACTTTCTTCCGGTTCAAATGAAGGAAAAGACTTTTTTGTTTTACCAGATCTTGGAACCGAAATCAGTTATATTGAAAACGATGAATCACTTACCGATGAGCGGCGAATCAAACTAAAAGATGAACTCTATCATCTTTACGGAGAACGAAGTGATAGAATTCATACATTAAATCAATTGTTGAAAGCTTATACTTTATTCTCTAAAGACGACGAATATGTAGTAACCGATGATAAGATTGCAATCGTTGATGAATTTACCGGTCGTGTTCTCCCTGGTCGAAGGTATTCAGATGGTTTACATCAAGCAATTGAAGCGAAAGAAAATGTGAAAGTTGAAAGAGACTCACAGACTTTGGCAACAATTACTCTCCAAAATTATTTCAGGCTATACAAAAAAATCGCTGGTATGACTGGTACTGCTGAGACAGAGGAGGGAGAGTTTCATGAGATATATAAATTAGAAGTAGTTGTAATTCCAACGAACAAACCAATTACTCGCGAGGACGAAGAGGATGCAATATATAGAACTAAACGGGAAAAGTATAATTCGGTCATTGAAAAAATAAAGGAACTTAAATCTGAGATGCGGCCAGTTCTTGTTGGTACGGTTAGTGTCGAAGTTTCTGAGACTTTGAGCAGAATGTTAAAACGACAAGGTATTCAGCATAATGTATTAAATGCTAAAAAGCATGCAAATGAAGCTGAAATTGTTGCTTTTGCCGGACAACCCGGGGCTGTAACAATTGCAACGAATATGGCTGGTAGAGGAACTGACATTAAACTTGGTGCCGGTGTAAAAGAGAAAGGTGGTCTATATATTCTCGGTACGGGTCGTCATGAATCAAGAAGAATTGATAGGCAGTTGCGTGGTCGTTCCGGTCGTCAAGGTGATAATGGAATATCAAAATTTTACATCTCATTAGAAGATGATTTAATGAGATTATTTGGCGGCGATAGAGTTACTTCCATTATGGGAAAACTTGGAATGGAGGAAGGCGAAGCAATTGAGCATTCAATGATAACTAAGTCAGTAGAGCGCGCCCAGAAAAAAGTTGAGGAAAATAACTTTGCAATTCGTAAGAGACTTTTAGAGTATGATGATGTAATGAATCAGCAAAGAGACGTTATTTATAGTAAAAGGCATCAAGCTTTGGAAGGTGAAAGGTTGATAGATGAAGTATACAATGATCTTGATGAATTTGTTGATTCACTTCTAGATAAATATTATGAAAATGCAATGATTGATGCATTGCGCGAAGATCTGCTTCAACATCTTTTAGTTGAGGTGAAACTTGACCCGGAGACTTATCAAGACTTAGGTAGAGATGGAGTAAAAGATCTAATAATTAAAGCAGCGCATGAGTTCTATGAACGGAAAGAGAAAATGCTAACTCCTGAATTGATGGGAAGGCTTGAGAGGTTTGCTGTATTACATGTAATTGATGAAAAATGGAAAGATCATTTACGTGAGATGGATGACCTGAAAGAAGGAATCGGGTTAAGAGCTTATGGTCAGAAGGATCCTTTACTTGAGTATAAAGGTGAGGCATATAAATTATTTGTTAATCTTATGGAAGAGATCAAGAACGAGATAGTTTCATTCTGCTTTAAATTTTTTCCTCAAGAACCTGAAGAAATTAAAGAGCAAAGAAAATCACCCCAAAGGATGCAAATGGTTAAAGATAATGTTGATAACATGGGCATGCAGAGTGGCGGAGAACAGGATGAAGGAGCTAGGCGTGGTAAACAGCAGCCTGTAAAAGTTGAGGCAAAAGTTGGTAGAAATGATCCGTGTCCATGTGGTAGCGGAAAGAAATACAAACAATGCCATGGCAAAAGCGGGTAATAGAAGTTAAATGGGAAAAGACAAAACTAAATATTTAAATGCTGGATTAATTATTCTAATGATCTTAATAGCTGGCTGCAGTATGTGGGAAAGCTTTACTACCTACTATAATCGTTTTTACAATGCCGAAAAAGCATTTGATACTGCTATGGAGGAAATTGAGTTAAACCAGCAAAGAAAACTTTTTGATTTTAGAGAAGATAAAATTCCATCTTCTGCAAACAAAGATTTTGATATTGTTATTAAAAATTGTTCAAAAATTTTACAGTTCAACAAAGAATCAAACTACCTTAATGAATCAATATTTATGCTGGGTCAGGCTTTCTATTACAAAGGCCAATACAATAAATCACTTCGTAAGTTTCAAGAGCTAGATGGTTTGAATGATGAAGACTTTATGTTGGAGAATCGTTTGTGGATTGCAAAATCAGAAATGCAAATGCGTAATTTTTCTTTGGGATTAAACCACTTGGAGGAAGTTAAAACTAATGCTAAGGCTGCAGAGGAAGAAGAAATAGTATTTGAAGCCTACCGTACACATATAAGTTATTTGATCTATAAAGAAAACTATTCAAAAACTGTTCAAATTATAAATGAGCTTTTGCATGAACAATTAACAGATGAAGCTCTTGCTGAAGTTACTTACGAACTTGGTTTGCTATATGTTTCACTTGAACATTATGAAGAAGCAGTGTCTGCATTTGAGCAAGTTGAAGAGGGTTCTCCAACATTTGACATAGAGTTTAAAAGTAAGTTAGAGTATGCTAAAGCTATTAAGCATTTAGAAAGAGAAGATGAAGCATTGGAACTATTTGAAGATCTAAAGGATAACTCTAAATACAAAGATTTTTGGGATATGGTAGAATTAGAGATCGCTCAGATCAAATTGGATAGAGGAGAAATTGAGCTTGCTCTTGAACTCTTTACTGCTGTTGATACTGCCTATAAAAAAACAGAAAGCGCAGGAATTGCAGCATTCATGCGTGGAGATATTGTTGAGCATGACTATATGGATTTTGATAGTGCGAAAATTTTATATGATCGTATAAATTCAACTTCTGCACCTGAGGAATTTAAAGTTGAAGCTCGAAATAAATCTAATTCACTAAAATTACGTAAAGATTATTCAGATAAAATAATAGTATCAAAAAAGGAAGAGTTTTATTTAATAGATACTTTATTATTTAGGAAAGATTCATTAGCATATGCAGAATATGAAACAAGAAGAGATTCTGCTGAACAAGTTGATAAAAGAATCCGAGCAAGTATGGGGGCGGCCGATAGGGCAGCAAGAGGAACTAGTAGTAGAGCTCAAAAATATAAATTCATTTATGAAGAAGATTCTTTATTTATTTATAAACCCAAAATGCCTAAAATAACTCTTGATTCAATGAGAACTTTTATTGCTCGAAATGAATATGAACTTGGGAATCTCTATTTTGCCGATCTAGATGTTCCTGATTCAGCTTTCTACTATTATACCAATGTTCTTGAGAATTACTCTAATACCGATTTTCAGGCTAAAACTATGTATGCTTTAGGTAGTTATTATCTTACATTAGATGAAAAAGAAAAAGCTGATAGTCTGTTTAGAGAAGTATATGACAATTATAAAGAAGATTCAATTGCTAAAGCTGCAGCTGTAAGACTTGGTATTGATGCAGCTATCTTGGATAAGGATCCTGCCAAGAAAAAATACTTAGATGGTGAATCTAATCTTGAGAAAGAGAATTACTTTGATGCTATTGATCAGTTCTTTAGTATCTATGAAGAATTTCCACAATCTCAATATGCTCCTAAGTCTCTGTATACAATTGGATGGATATACGAAAACAAACTATTAGATAATGGTTTTGCTGCTGATTATTATGATACTCTTCAAACTCATTATCCTAAAACTGAATATGCCAAAAGTGTTTCTAAAAAGCTAAGATTTTACAAGCAAAGAATGAAAACAATTGAAGATTCTATAGCACAAGTGCAGAAAGCTATCGAGGACAGCTTAAAATTAATTGCACAGCAGGACAGCCTTGCACAGCTTGATAGTTTAAAGTTAGAAGGTGTACTGTCAGATTCAGTATCTGTACAAGATACTTCGAATATAGTAAGTGAGGATACTACATCAAATGTTATCTCAGATCAATTACAAGAAGAACTTCCCGACAGTATAAAAGAAAATGAGCAAAATCAGCAAATAGAAGATCCCCAGTAATGTAAGCTGTTGGAATAGTTAAAAAATAATTTTCATATCCAAATGACATCTAAAAAACTTCTAACTCTACTTGAACAAGGGGAGAATCAAAAATTAGAATTTAAGCAGCGATTCTCTACTTTTGAAAAAATTGCAAAGGAGATGATAGCATTTGCCAATACGAATGGTGGAATTATTTTATTTGGTATTGGTGATGACAGCTCGGTATATGGTGTTGAAAGTGAAAAAGGGGAAACAGAGCTTATCAAGGAAACTGCTGATAAATATTGTGAACCACCCATAAAATATGAAATAGATTATGTTGATATTTACGAAAAAGATGTTGTAGTAGTAACTATTGAAGAATCAAGTATCAAACCTCATAGAATTAAAGATTATAAAAACCAGTTAGATCTAAATACAGCTGAAGTATTTATCAGAGTTAACGATAAAAGCTTACCTGCAAGCAAAGAGATGATAAAAATATTCCAAGCGAATTATGAGGACAAAAAATTAGTTAACTACGCAGTCGGCAAGATTGAACAGATGGTTTTCAACATCCTTAATGATCATGAAACAATAAACGTAACAGAACTTGCTAATTCAGCTAACATTTCCAACAGAAGAGCATCAAGAACCTTAATAAAAATGGTCCGAGCAAATTTATTAGCAATTCATACTAAAGATAATGGTGAGTCGTATTTTACAAGTCTTTAATCGTAAACTTTTTTAACCACAAGGGACACAAAGAATTTCACTAAGTTCACAAAATTCTAGTGCTCCTTGTGTCCTTCGTGGTTAAGCCACTATTTCAACAGAACAAGTTTCTTTGTTTCTGCAAATCCGGAACTCGTTTCTAATCTATAAAAGTAAACTCCACTTGTTAAATTGCTTGCGTTAAACGCTACTTGATAATTTCCTTTCGGTTGTTTTTCATTGATTAGCGTTGTTACTTCTCTTCCAAGCATATCAAATACTTTAAGTGAAACATAACTTTGTTTTGATATTGTGTATTGAATCGTAGTACTCGGATTAAATGGATTGGGATAATTCTGTTCAAGAGCAAATACTTTTGGTAAAGTTTCATTTTCTTGTAATTCTTCATTTCCCATTTTCCCTAAGAAATCATTCCAATTCGAAGCATATGGACCACCATAAGCACCCATATCGTTACGCAGCATTCCCATACTTGGATATTTAGCTGTACCTGGCGCGTCTGGATTATCTGGATCATTATACATAGCAAGAGGATTACCTGCATCAATACAAGGTGAAAATTTCTGCAGCAGCAACGAATTGGAAACAAGATTTGGAATTTCATCAATGTTTCCTGTTCCTACCCAGCCACCTGCTATATTTGAGTAACTGACGTCAATTGTTCCGCTCTCAACGAATATTTCAGATCCTTCCGGTGCTTTATTATTCCATAATATTGAATTCATTACAACAGGAGCAGCACCTTTTGTGTAAATTGCACCACCTTTGGATTCAGCTTGATTTTTTATAATAGTATTGTTAATAACTTTTGTAAAACTAAAAGCATCTCCGATCCAGCCTCCACCGCCATAGGTAGCTTTGTTCATTTGAAATATATTGTTTTCTAAGATAGGATTACCATCCCAAACAGCAAATCCTCCACCAAAGCATTCTCCCTCTCCACTGAAATAATTATGAGAAACAATATTATTTCTAAAATAGACTTCATCAGGAGGAAAATCGAATAATATTCCAGATCCAAAACTATTATTAGCTGCACTTACTTCATTATGTTGTATTAAATTGTTGGTTATATTTGCTTTACTAAGAAGTATATTTATTCCTCCACCGATGCCTCCTAACCAATATGCTGCACCATCGTTTTGAAGAGCTTTATTATGGAGTATGATGTTATTATCTATAAGTGCTTCATTCAGCATTGAAGGATTAAAAGAGCTTGCTGATATTCCACCACCTGATGGAACATCTTCCAAAGAATAGACAGTATTATTTTCAATAATATTATTAACAATTCTCCCCGAACTTGATAAATTAATTCCTCCTCCTTGTGTCCACCCTATTCCCTTTGCTGTATTATCACAAACTACATTATCTTCAATGATTACAAATATTGGAATGAATGGTGGTCCAGTACTTATTCCGCCTCCCATTGCCCAACCGTTGTTTTCAACATTGTTTTTAATTATTCTGTTATGAATAATTGTAGCTCCCGAAAATGAACACAAAACGCCTCCTCCTTCACGTATTGGTGGAAAACCGGGGAATATTTCTAAGGTTCCTGTACCACCTGTAATTGTAAATGCGCATAACACGGAATTTGTATTTTCTCCTGAAACAAAACTTACAACAGAACCAATATCAGGATTATCAGGTTGACTGCCATCAATAACCGTTTTACGGATATGCTTTTCATTCTGATCTAAAATAAAATGACTAGCAACTGTAATTGCTTTACCCATAAAATTAATATTTTCATAGTAAGTGCCTTCTGCAACTAATACTGTATCACCGATATTAGCAGCATTTATACCGGCTTGAATTGTAGGTTGATCAGCAGGAACATGCACTATCCCCCCAAAAGTTATCGATACCATACAGATCATAAATGAAAAAATCAAAATATGATGTTTCATCATAGCCTCCTTTTATTATTAATGAATGTTTTATATACTTGGTCTTAACTGTAGACTTATGTTTATATCCTTATTTTTCAATATCCCTCCATAGTCTCCAATTAAAATCCATTTATCTTTTTGTTTTAATAATATATCTGTGTTTCGACCTTGTTTTATTTTTTCTTTCCCCTCGGCATTTTTATAGTGTGTAGAATTGTAATAATGTACTATTGCAACGTCATTGAAAATATTAATTGCGATGGGTATTATATCGTAAGAAACGACTTCAGGCTTTTGGAAATACTGCAATTCATTTATTACATCCGTTTTATTAACCGGTAGTGGTTCATAATAATTCCAACCAGAGTAATCTTTATGAAAATAATCTAAAAATTTTTTCGTATCTCCATTCATAATAAATTTTGTATATGTTTCAATATTCTTCCATATCTTTTTTTGTGCAATGCTCCATTCTTCTTTTGGTAATAATGATTTCACTTTAAATGCCGTATGTTTTTCTTCTACATTAAAGATAAGTTCTGTTCAAAGTAAATCATTGTACGAATGGGACTTTTTATTGTATAAGTTGGACTTTTTATTGGAAATGTTAGATATATCCAGAATAATTGTATGAATAATTGGATAGGGAATTATAAATGAGGCGGTTTACTTTAGAAGATCATCAAAATACTTCATTGCTATGTGCTGATCACTATCAACAAATTCGTTGGGTGTAAGTCCGGTAAGTTCTTTAAACCTATGGGCAAAATGAGACAAGTCATAATATTCTGCTTGGAATGCGAGGTCTTGAATAGAATTATAATTTTTTGCAGCCATTAAATTGATTACATAATTCAATTGCGTAATTTTTGAATAATATTTTGGTGTTACACCTACAACCTCCTGAAATTTTCTATCAAATTGTCTTCTTCCTATTCCTACTTCTTGAGCTAGCTTATTTACAATAACATTCCCGTAATGCTCCTCAATAATTTTTAAACTTTTTTCAATATAGTCTAAAGGTGGAATAGCTTTAAAGGATTTATCAACTAAAAATTCCTCAAGGACTTTTACTTGTTTTTTTGCAGTAGTAATTTCTAACAATATCTTTTCTAACCTATCATATTCATTAGGTAAAATGAAATTGTTAATTTCTGTTAAACAATTCGAGAGCATAGCTGGAGAATGATGAAATAGGTAATAAAATCCCGATGCGGTAAATTCAACTAAAATCTGAGATAAACGACCATTATATTCAACATAAATATCTTCATTAATTTTTGGCCCTGCAATTTGTAACCTTCCACTAGGGTGTACTTTTTTATTTCCGAAATAAGAAATTGGAATATCTTTATGATTATATGATAGGTAGGTAAATGCACTAGGTGTTAATTTGTGTTTAAAATTAAGCTTACTATCACTTTGAAAAACAGATATTTTCCTTACATACTCTCTCAACTCTATTTTCGGTTTTATGTTTTTAACATTGAACATATGAAATGAAAAAATAATATTAGATATTCAGTTTTCTGGTTACCTTGAAAGAAGCCCAGAAATTATTAAAGGAGAGAGCCCAAATTTTATACTATATCTCTCAAGGCATGGGAGTAATTTTATCTTTATAAATTAACTTAAAGAATGAGACAATTATAATCAAATAATTTTTTGCTTATTTAATAACGCGATAAGAATTTTATTAAAGATATTTTGTATCAACTATCAAACACCTTTCTTAACTCAAAAACCGAAATACCGTAAGCTACTGCAACATTAAGTGATTGTTTGATTCCGTATTGAGGGATCTCTATTGAAAAATCGCAGAGGTCAATTAGTTCTTGGGATACACCGGTTATTTCATTGCCTACAATCAATGCCAAAGGAAGATCAGATTTAGAAAGAGTAGAATAATTTTTACTTTTATTTGTTTGCTCGAGAGCACAGATTTTTACACCCTGCTTCTTTAGTTCCACAATTACTTCTTTAGGATCCTTAACATATTCCCAATCAACACTTTCGGTTGAACCTAAAGCAGTTTTTAATATTTCTTTATGGGGTGGATGCGGAGTGTAACCACAAAGATAAAGCTTTTCTATCATCGCTCCGTCCGATGTTCTAAATATAGAACCGACATTATAGCTGCTGCGGATACTATTTAGAATTACATATACTGGTAGTTTTTCTGCTTCATGCAAAGTTTCTAAAGTACTTCTATTCTGTGATATCTCTTCGTGTGTTAGTTTTTTCATATTCTTTGGATATTAGATTCTGGATACTAGATACAAGATACAGGATGTAGTATTCATTATCATTTTTTATTCTGTTTTTAATAATTATTTTATTTTTTCCTTAGCTTTACCCGCCAATTGTCCGCATGCAGCTGCAATATCATCACCCTGCGTTTCCCTTACCATTACAGTTATGTTATTATCCCGAAGTTGAGTAACAAATTCCTCAATTCTATTT